>CANRJF010000141.1 GCA_947630855.1 uncultured Lachnospiraceae bacterium | reverse complement strand
AACTTTTTGGCCATCTTTGGTATGTCCTTTCCCTTACGCTGTATATGTTTTCCGTTTCTTCTTTCCATTATTATATGTCATCCCTCCGTTTTTTACAATATGAAAACTTTTACTCTAACCATAGGTCACATCAATTACCATATTATCCCCGGAATCATTATCTTTGCCTATGGATTTAAAATATTCATTCAAAGCTATAAATTCTTTGGTTTTTATCTCCTTTGTAGCGTCCGTATAAATGTTCATCGTTGTACCAATATCCGCATGTCCTAAAACATCCTGAATAACTTTCATATTTACTCCGGCTTCACAAAGACGTGTTGCAAACGTATGCCTGAGTACATGACAGCTAAACTTCGGTAATAAAACAATATCTTTTTTACCTTTAGCCTTTTCTATAACCGCCTGATTACAATCACGCATGATGCGGCGTAATGCCTTATTAAGCGTTCCCTGGTGCTGTACATTTCCAAAACGGTTTATAAATATGAAATTTGTATACCCATCTATATTAGCCCCGCATGAGATTTCCAAAGCCTCCTGATATTCTTTTTCCTGAAGAAATGCGTCCCTTACGCTGTCCAACATAGGGATGATTCGCTGTCCAGCCTTTGTTTTTGGGGTATTAATCGCAAAATAACATCCGTTTTCTGCATGGTTATAATACACCAATGTATGATTTACGCTGATAGTTCTCTCGTCTAAGTCTATATCCTCCCATCTCAAACCTGTTACCTCTCCTACACGCATCCCGGTTCCCAGCATGACCTCAAAAATTGGTTTCCAATGACTATAACAATTATTTTTTGAGAGAAAATCCATGAACAGTTTCTGCTCATCTGCTGTCAATGCCTTACGTTTATCTTCATCAAAATTCCTGGTCTGCTTTAGTTCTTTCAGGGCATTATCTGATGGATTGCTTCTTAAATAATTATCTTCCACTGCCAAATCCAGCACCTGATGCAGCACTGTATGTACATTGTCAATAGTTGCAATCTTTAATCCTCTTTCATCTACCAGCATATTGTAAAACCGCCTGATATCGGAACGTTTTATACTCTTAACTTTCAGATACCCAAAATCCTGATAGACAAACTGCTTATACATATACATGTAATTCTGGAATGTGTTGTCTTTCAAGCCTCTTTTTACTGTTTTCCAAAGCTCAAACATATCATTCAGCGTAACATTTTTTCCCTCTGTGCGAATCCCACAACTTTTATCATGCAAAAGTTCTTCTTCTTTTTCTCTTAACTGCTCCAATGTCCTGGCATAAATAGAATGCCGCTTCCCATCAGAGGTTCTCCACCTATAATCATAACTGCCATCTTTGCGCTGTGACTCCCCTTCTTTTAAAACTCTCCCTTTTTTATCTTTTCTTCTTACTGTCATCTTTTTTCTCCTTTTTCATAAATTTAGGGTGCAAAAATGGCGTATGCCGCAACTTTCAACACACGCCACTTCTTAATAAATCCGCTATATGGAATAGGCTTTTTCAATGTACTCATCAAACGGTTTTCGTTTAATCAGGCGTTTATTGCCTATCCATAAGACGAATTTACAGTTTTCGTCTTCTGTTATCTGCCGGAGTTTATTTCTGCCAATGTTAGAATACACCGCGGCCTCTTCGATTGTCAGATTGCTTTTCTCCCAAATGGGAACTTCTTTTACTCCAACGCCTCTCTGATTGATAATATCCTCTTTCATTGTTGATACATTTGGTGTTTTACTCATTTTTCTTCCTCGCTTTCTTTTTTTAATGTAATTCCACGAAACGCTGAGAGAGGATTTCCCTCTCCTGCCCTGCGCATCTTAAAATGTTCTAAATGAATCTTTTGCTCTAAATACTTTTTAAACTCTCTGTCTCCAACACCTTTTCGACCTTTTTGGGAACAATATGCCATATATTCCTTATACAAATCACTTAATATCTCCCCCTTATAGTCACTGCTTATCCTACAACAATTTCTTAGAAAAAGTTCTACTGTATCACACGTAATTCCTCTCCACTGTTTTACCTTCTCCTCAATCTCATCTGTGGTTGGAAATTCAAATCCTGCCTGTATCAACTTCCTTGCATATTTAATTGCTTTAGATACAATTGCATCTTTTTCTTCTTGAAACTTTTCAAGCAAATGTGAATCCTGCTGTTCTTTCGGAATGGATATATTAAATGGGAGATAAATTAATCTATTCCAAAATGCTTTATCCTCACCAGGAATTTGAATATAATTATTGGTTGCAAACACAAATTTTGCTTTATTTACAAAACGCTGTTCTGGAATATTTTTTTGGTTAAGATTTATTGCATCCCCTCCCGTCAGCATTTTCAAAGTTGCAACTGCATTACTGGAAATCTGCTTTTCTGGTAAATCCAATGAAAGATTTATTGCTGCTCCTAATAGTGTTGACAGTGCAAAGTCCTTACCAAAATTATTTAGGGATACATTGCTTATGTACTGTTCGTCATAAAGGCTTTCGATAAAACGTCCTAAGACACTTTTTCCACTATCCGGGGCCACTCCCATCACAAAGAATACTTTTGCTTCATTGGTTTGCATCAGAATATATCCTAAAAACTTCCATAGCCTTTCTGCTAAAACGGAATTACCTCCAGTCACTTGCTCCACAAAACTATCAAATATCGGACATTTAGCATGTTTTTTATAATTTGCCTTAATATAGAAAAATGATATATACTTAGACGAATGCTCATATAATTGATGATTCTCTAAATCATATATACCATTTAGCAAATTAACTATCCTCCTGTTACCCGTTCCGTCTTCTATCATTGGTATCTCAGGGTCTGTCCTCAGGCTTCGGTATATTTGGGATATTGAACTAAGATTTTTCTCATTCCCCAATCTCTTGTCCACATTTTTTCTGTACAATTTAATTGTACTTTCCTCTGTCAAAGGCTCAAAACATCTGCCATTAAAAACATGCAAACCAGAACTTGTATTAATTATAGTGGCTTTTGACTTAAGCTGTTTGCTACGTTCATATAGTGATTGTGCGGCGTGCTGATTACTTGATGCCTCCTTTTTTATTTCTGCTGGTTTTTTCTCAATACCATCATTCAAAATTTTATCCACTTGTACATCCACTTTCTCATCTGTATCAATGGATAAACCAAACATTTTTAATATATTCTCTTCTTTCTGCTGATTATCACATCCTGTCAAACTCTTGGTATTTTGTGGTTTTCTTCTTTTTTTAACCTCTTTTTTCCTTTCTTCCTCCTGTCTCTTGCGAAATATCAAATTATCAAAATCACCTTCCGGCAATGAAACATCCTCTGTCTGTCTCAGCATAATTTTCATGTGCCGTTTATTAACTTTCTCACCCATTATTAACCTCCATGTCTTTCTTATCCATACCTGCCTCTGTTGCTTCCCATATTCTTCCCATAATTTCTGCCACAGCATCAGCTTGAGGGTTATCTAACACATAACTCAGCATATGTACCTTTGAACACATGTTACTGGCCATAACCAAAGTTCCTGTGATGTCTGATTGATAATAAACCATTGCCTGTTCATTATTGCCATCCTCATTTTCCATCCCAAAGCCATATACGGTTTCTTCTCCATCATATATCATCATCTGTCTCTGCTTTCGTATTACAAGTGCCATACTAAAATTTTCCTCCTGCTCTTCTTTTTTCCATTGATTCCGGAACACAATTTTTCCATTTTCCATAATAAAGATACTTAATACTCTAAGATTCTCATTAAATCCATCTGACCTCAACACATACTTCTCTTTATAAGGAATTACTATTTCATAGTTCTGTTTACCTTTCACCCCCTGCCTTATCCACGATTGAAATTTCTCATTCATTTGCACTTTCATTTCTAAATTCCTCCTTTTTTTCTGGAAAGATATTTTCTTCTTCCCTTATGCATAGAATTATAGTATAATATGTTGGTATTTAAAATACCAACTATATACCAACATTCTATTTTAGGAGAAAAATATGAATATTCAATACGCGAACTATGTTGCCTCAGATTATTTTTACTATAAAAATCCTGACAATGAAAACTTCTTTTTCTGTTCAACAGATAAATTTTCACCAAATTGGAAAAAGACCATCGTTTTATCCAAAGACTACGAAAATGCTTTTGATGAGGAATTTACTGAACCTTCCACAAATATAACTGCAGAATTTCTCAACTCAAAAAATCTTAATGATGTTCTTACATTTACTAAAAAGTATGGTACACTTATTAATACAAAGCTGTTTTCGCCAAATTATTCTGAAACACATAACGCATCTGCATTATCTGGCATGGTACACGCAGAATGTAACCTAGATAAAAACTGTGCTTATGATTTGATGCTTTATGAACATTTTCTGTTTTACCAATACGAACTTTTTCATTTACAGCAATTACATTCTAAATTAGCTTCTCTTTCCAGCAATGCAAACTCGGCATCCTTTTTCTTAAGTTTATTAAATGCAACGGTGTATTTATTAATAAACCCATATTTAGACCTTTTTTGTCATATTGAATATTTGGAACCTTCCATAGATACAATTGTCGATGACAATTTTCCTTATTTTAAACTTAGATATGAGTTGAATAAAAACCTGAAAACAAACCATGAACCAGTTGACCAATACTTACGTAAAGCATATCCAATAATTGAAGACTCTAACAAAATATCAGAAACGTTTTACAGCTTAATCTACGAAATAATTAGCATGTTCTTTGATTACGATGAAAAAACATTTCCCAACATCTTTTCATATCCGCTTTTTGAAGAATATTTCAGTTATGAAAAAAGGTGTATGGATAATGATTACTGGCTAAAATCAAAAAAGTTAATCATTCAATTTGCCGAATCCGTTTTTAATGAAATACTTTCCTTCCATTTAAAAGATATACATCCATTATCTAAATTTTCCATATACTCCACGGAGCTTTGCTGGCATTTCCCTTCTCTAGCCCATGCAATTTTCTTTGACTTTTATGTTAAAATTAATGAAAACAGCACATATAAAATATGTGCCAACGAACGATGTAACAAAATATTTTTATACACAACAGAAAATTCTCCCAGGAAAAAGTATTGTTCTGATAGATGTGCTCACAATGCAGCAAACCGAAGAAGCATCCGTAAGAAAAGGCAGCAATTAAAATCTAAATCCAACGTTTAGCCTTTGTGTTCCATAGTTCCAGTGTTCCATTCTTATTTTTCTACCCTAATTTAAAGATTTTTATATATATTAAGCAGGTATTTTTATTGGAACACTGGATATCTGGAACATAACAAAATGGTTGGATTGGAAATTTTTTAACGGTAGCGATAGAACACCTGCTTACATACAAGTGCATATTGTATCATGCACTTGTATGAGCTGGCGTTTAAAAATTTCCAATTCAGCCGATTTTCTTTTACTTTTACTTCTATAATATTTACACTAACGGCAGAACAATCTCCTTCGCATCCCTCTTATAAACATACACCGTATCGTCCAGCACATCCCCTTCCTCCACATGCTCTTTATTTACATAACGGACCATATCAGCAAATAAGTGAGCCGCCCTTCCGTTTTAAGGTGAGCCACAATTCCGGAGTTGTTGAGCCACCCTTTTGATCCGATTAAAATGAATCTATGCGCAGAAATGCGTAAATTCATTTTAAGGAGGGTCAAGATTATGACCAAGTATCGAGAAATCCTACGGCTAAAAAGCCTGGGATTCAGCGAGCGGAACATTGCTTTATCCGTTCCTTGCTCACGAAACACAGTGTCAAAGGTGTTGAAGCGTGCCGGGGAAAAAAGTATTTCATGGCCGTTACCTGATGACACAACGGATGCTGATTTAGAGAAACAGCTCTCTACTTCAGTACCATCAAAATCCACAAAACGAATGCCGGATTATGCCTACATTCGTAAAGAGTTATTGAAGAACGGCGTTTCCAAGAAGCTCCTTTGGACTGAATACATGGAGGACTGCCGCCAGGCTGGCGAAGAACCTCTGATGTATTCTCAGTTCTGCTACTATATTCAGCAGGACGAAAACAAACGCCGTGCTACCATGCATATCAACCGGAAACCCGGCGAGCAGGTAGAGGTGGACTGGGCAGGCGACACCGCCAAGCTCGTCGATCCGTATACCGGCGAGATTACGGAGGCGTATATCTTCGTCGGAGTAATGACATACAGCCAGTATGCTTATGTCGAAGCATTTGCTGATGAAAAACAGCAATCATGGATCGATGCCCATGTCCATATGTATGAATACTTCGGCGGTGTAGCAAAGATCCTCGTGCCTGATAATTGCAAAACAGCGGTTATCCACAACAAAGGCTGGAAGGATCAACGAATCAACACCATCTATCATGAGCTTGCGGAACACTATGGAACCGCTATAATACCGGCCCGTGTAAGAAAGCCGAAAGATAAACCAAATGCCGAGGGCAGTGTAGGAAATATATCCACATGGATTGTTGCTGCCTTACGCAATGAGCAGTTCTTTACAATAGCCGAGCTTAACACCGAGATCAGGAAGAAGCTGGATGAGTTTAATCATCGCCCCTTTCAAAAGAAAGAGGGTAGCCGATACGAACTCTTCTGCGACGAAGAACTGCCATTACTGACACCATTACCCGCTACCCAATATGAACTGGCGGAATGGAAACAAGCCACCGTTCAGTTCAATTATCACATATCCGTGGACGGAATGCTATACTCAATTCCGTACGAATACATTGGCAAGAAAGTCGATGTCAGGATAACAGGCACTATTATCGAAGTTTTCTACAATCAAAATCGTATCGCCTCTCACAGGCGTTTATACGGTCGTAAAGGTCAATATAGCACCATTACGGAGCATATGCCCAGGGAACACCAGCATTATCTGGAGTGGAACGGCGACCGCTTCCGTAAATGGGCAGAAGGGATAGGTGAGAGCACAGCCAAAGTCATAGATTCAATCCTCCGATCTAAACGGGTGGAACAACAGTCATATCGAGCCTGTATGGGGCTGTTAAAGATGGCGGACAAGTATTCGCCTGCAAAGCTTGAAGAAGCCTGCAAAACAGCCTTGTCATATACGCAGAGTCCAAGTTATAAGAGTGTAAGCAACATCCTTGCTGCCTCTAAGGACTCAGAATCCGCAAGCACGGACAATGACGCTGATACCCAGAGAAACAATGCACACGGCATCACAAGAGGTGCCGGCTACTATAGGAGGAAATGAGCATGACCAATCAGGCAACCATAGATAAACTCATCGAAATGAAGCTTACATCAATGGCGGATGCGTTCCGCATACAGGAAGATGATCCTTCCATGAAGGAAGTTCCCTTTGAGGATCGCTTCGGACTCCTTGTTGACACGGAGTATACCAGCCGTAAGAATAACAGGCTTAAGCGACTCATCAAGAATGCCCAGTTTGACCAGCCATCTGCCAGCGTTACGGATATTGATTACACATCCGGACGCAAACTTAACAAGGATCTGATAAAACGGCTTGCCAGTTGCGAGTACATCGCTGATTACCGGAACATCTTTATCACCGGTGCCACGGGTAGCGGCAAGAGCTACATGGCCTGTGCATTCGGGATGGAGGCTTGTAAGCACTACTACAATACCAAGTATGTACGGCTACCGGACCTGCTGATTGATCTTAAGACCGCCAGGGACAACGGCACCTACCGCAAAGTGATGTCCAAGTACGCCAACCCCATCCTCCTCATCCTCGATGAATGGCTCCTCATGAAACCCACGCAAGAGGAACAGCAGGATATCTTCGAACTGCTCCATCACAGGAGGAAGAGGTCTTCCACCATCTTCTGCTCACAGTACAGCAAGGATGGCTGGTACGAACAGCTTGGCGGGGATGCATCCCCTCTTGCAGATGCAATCCTGGATCGTATCGTTCATGATGGATATGTTATCAATATAGTCCCGGTTGATCCATCCAAGGATCTCTCCATGAGAGAGGTATATGGTCTACCAGGAACTGATCGTATGTAATTGTAAAGGTACTATCAATTAGCGGTGGTTCAAGCTTGCCCGGACTGGTGGCTCACGCCACACCGGACAGGCGGCTCCGCCGCATCGGAATATCCATCCGTTTCTCGGCAGATAAAATCTTCCAATATTTTTATATTATTTCTAGATATCTCATATCCTTCTCGACTTCGAAATAATTCTACATATTTTTTATCTGGTTCTTTAATTTCGCATATTCGATAATTAATATTTAGTCTGTCCATATCACTACACAAAACACGATGCGATATCAACAGATCTAAAAAATTTTCAAAAATGCTTTTTTCATATGTAACTGGAGGATTATCTATAACCAGTCTTGCCAACACTCTTTCTTTTAAAAATCTATGTATTCTCTCTAATTCTTGAATGGCTTCTTGAGGATTATCTAATGCTTTGTCTGTTATAACATAATCAAACACCATATCAGTAGTGTATTCCCAATACTCATTCATTGCTTCTATTTTTGAAATTCTGGACTCCGCATCTGATACTTGTGATTTTACTTTTAAAAATAAGTTTTCAAAGCAATCACCATATTCACTTTTCTCTGTATATTCTGTCTTAATGTTATCCAATCGAGGCTTTTTTAATATATCTGTTATTAATACTCTTACATTATCATCCTGTTTTTGAGTATTTTTTGCATTTCCATCCTTTTCAATATAATATATTAATTTAACTAGCTTCAATAAATTAAATCTTTCCACTTCTGGTTCGGGGGCTTGTGACACCAATTTTTCTATATCCGTACCAAGTAATCTATTTAACTTATTTATAATTCCATTATTTTTCGCGTTTTTTATCTTGTAACGAAAATATTCTTCCGAGGGTGCAACCTCTCCTGTTTTAATTTCATACTCATACATCAATTCCTGACACAAGCTTGCATATGTGTGCTTTTCACACTTATAATTTGAATCTATATCATACATTGCCATACTAACCACCGCCCTTCATTTTATTATATCAGTATATTTTTTTATTAAAAGTCTTAACATCCTATGAAATATCGTTAACTGCCCGGAGCATATACAACCATTTTTTTATCTCGTCCTTGCTCATTCTTTTCAATTCATTCATAATGTTATCTTGCATTTCCTCATTTATGCTTGAAAATACTCCATATAATAATTCATCTGTTGAACAATTTAATACAACAGCAATTTTTCTCAACACAGAGACCTTAAAATCTCCACCGTTTTCAATAGCTGATAATGCCTGTCTGCCTATACCCACTCTATGAGCTAACTCATCCTGTGATAATCCCATCGCCTTTCTCCTATCAGCAATTCGTAATCCTCTCTCATAATCCTTTTCCCTTGTCTGTGCTTTACTGCTCATAAATCCTCCTTGCCGCCCTTGGAAACGAACAA
>CANRJF010000140.1 GCA_947630855.1 uncultured Lachnospiraceae bacterium | reverse complement strand
ATGCAAAAATGCATAAAAATCGCTTCGCGATGGCATTTTTGCACACCTGAATCATGTTCTTACGCCTCAAACAGCAAGTGTTTGAGGCTTCCTGAACAGATACAGATTATTTACCATAAAAGAAGAAGGGGATGTGGCAGAGAATGGAAGATGCATGGAAAAATTTTGAGGCAAGCGGGAAGATTACGGATTATCTGAATTACAGCCATTTAAAACAGCAGGCAGCCGTTGACAATTCAGGTGCAAAGGTTTTTGAAGAAGGAATGGATAGTTATGGGACAAAATATTGTTCTGACGGGGATTATCTTAAATGTAATGCCCATTGGGGAGTATGACAGGCGCCTTACCATTTTAACAAAAGAAAGAGGGAAGATTACAGCATTTGCCAGGGGAGCAAGACGCCCTACCAGCCAGCTTTTAGCTGCAACCAGCCCTTTTTCCTTTGGGGAGTTTGAATTTTTTGAGGGACGAAGTACATACAGCCTTTCCAGAGCCAGTATAAAAAATTATTTCAGGGAGTTATCCCTTGACCCTGCGGGGGCATGTTACGGGTTTTATTTTTTGGAAGTGGCGGATTATTACGGCCAGGAAAATAATGAAGATAAGGACTTGTTAAAACTGCTGTATCAGACATTGCGTGCCATAGAGAGCACTGCATTGGATAACCGTCTGGTACGGCGGATTTTTGAGTTGAAAGCGCTTCAGATTGAAGGGGAGTACCCTAATTTTTTCTCCTGTCAGAATTGCGGGAAAACAGAGAATCTGCAGTATTTTTCCCTGAAACGCCAGGGAATGATATGCCGGGACTGCCTTCATGAACCGGGAGATTTGTATGTGGAGGAGTCTGCACTCTATACTATGCAGTATATTCTTTCTGCGGAGATAGGGAAGCTTTATACCTTTGCAGTGTCCGACGAAGTGCTGAAGAAGTTTTCCATGATTATGAACAGGTATTTTGCCGTGTATATTTCCCACAAATTTAAATCCCTGGATATATTAAAAACTATTGCAGAGTAGAAGAAACATGAATTTTGCACATGTCAGTGCTTTACATCTTGAAAAAAAGATTGTATAATGGAAAAGATTAACAAAAAGAAGGAAGACAACCAAGGAGGCAGAGCAATGAGAAGATATTTGTGTATTGGACTGGTATTTCTTCTTGCAGTTTCTTTATTTCATGGGTGTGGAAGCGCTTTATCAAATGTAAATCAAAGCACAGTCTATGTGCAGAAGAAGGGAACTATTTTAAGTGCAGATATAGAGGAGCTGGACAAGGAATACTATAATGAATCGGAATTGGAAGATTATATTACGAGTCAGGTAGATGCGTACCAAAAGGAACATGGGGAAAGGGTATTTATGGAGTCATTTTCCGTGGAGGACGGCGTGGCAAAACTCATGATGAAATACGTTTCTTTTGAGGACTATCAGGCTTTTAACGGAATTGAACTCTACAACGGCAATGTGGTGAAGGCACAGGCAGACGGATACGATTTTGATACGGAGTTTGCATCTGTGTCGGAAAATGAGAAGACAAAGGTTTCTAAGGAAGATGTTTTAGCTGAGGATGACTGCAATGTGGTGATTATAGGAGCGAATACGGACGTAAAAGTAGACGGTACCATATTGTTTGTTTCGGATTCAAATACAATTGTTACAGGTAAAAATACCGTGTCTGTCATTGGGGACGAAGCCAGTGAGGAAGCGGAACTTACTTACATTATTTATAAGTAGCAGGAGGATATTATGGAAAAATCAATGGACAAAATTGTTGCACTGGCAAAAGCCAGAGGGTTTGTGTATCCGGGTTCGGAAATTTACGGCGGGCTTGCAAATACCTGGGATTATGGAAATTTAGGTGTGGAACTGAAAAACAATGTAAAACAGGCATGGTGGAAAAAATTTATCCAGGAAAATCCATATAATGTAGGTGTGGACTGTGCCATTTTAATGAATCCCCAGACCTGGGTGGCTTCCGGGCATTTAGGAGGGTTTTCCGACCCTCTGATGGATTGTAAGGAATGTCATGAGCGTTTCCGTGCCGACAAGCTTATTGAAGATTTTGCAGAGGAAAACCACATGGAACTGGAGGGCACCGTGGACGGCTGGTCTCAGGAGGACATGGTAAAATTTGTGGAGGAGCACAGGATTCCCTGTCCTTCCTGCGGCAAACATAATTTTACGGATATCCGCCAGTTTAACCTGATGTTTAAGACATTCCAGGGAGTTACGGAGGATGCAAAAAATACGGTTTACCTGCGGCCTGAGACGGCACAGGGTATTTTTGTGAATTTTAAAAATGTACAGAGGACTTCCCGGAAAAAGGTTCCTTTTGGAATCGGACAGATTGGAAAATCTTTCAGAAATGAGATTACACCCGGTAACTTTACCTTCCGTACCAGAGAATTTGAACAGATGGAACTGGAATTTTTCTGTGAGCCTGGTACGGATTTAGAGTGGTTCCAGTATTGGAGGGGATTCTGCCGTGACTGGCTTTTGACCCTTGGCATTAAGGAAGATGAAATGCGGCTCCGTGACCATTCCCCGGAGGAATTATGTTTTTACTCTAAGGGGACTACGGATATTGAATTTTTATTCCCCTTCGGATGGGGGGAACTGTGGGGGATTGCGGACAGGACAGATTATGACCTGACCCAGCATCAGGAGACTTCCGGACAGGATATGAGCTATTTTGATGATGAGAAGAAGGAGAAATATATTCCTTATGTGATAGAGCCTTCTCTGGGCGCAGACCGTGTAGTGCTGGCGTTTTTATGCGCGGCCTATGACGAGGAGAATATTGGGACAGAGGATAAACCGGATATGAGAACAGTTCTTCATTTCCATCCGGCGCTGGCTCCTGTGAAAATCGGCGTTCTTCCTTTATCCAAGAAATTAAGCGAAGGCGCACAGAAAGTATATGCCCGTCTGTCTAAAAAATATAACTGTGAATTTGACGACAGAGGCAATATCGGAAAGCGGTACAGAAGACAGGATGAAATTGGCACGCCGTTTTGCGTGACTTATGATTTTGATTCGGAGGAAGACGGGGCGGTTACTGTCCGTGACCGTGATTCCATGGAGCAGGAGAGAATAAAGATAGAAGAACTGGACGCTTATTTTGCCGAAAAATTTGAATGGTAATATGTATAAGCGCAGATAACAAATGGCATCATTGCTGGTCAATGGTGCTGTTTTTTATTCAGAAAATGTTTCATATTATGAAAGTCGTTTTTATATGTCAAAACCCACGGAAATATTGGAATTAAAGGAAAAAAATAGGTTGATTTCACGGAAAAGTGTGGTAAGATGTTTATGTGTGAAAAACACATTTTAAAAAGGTGATAATGGGGTATACCCCAATCATAATAAGTATAAGATTTTAAATTTAGGAGGAATTAGTAACATGGCAAAGAAATGGGTTTATTTGTTTACCGAGGGAAATGCCAACATGCGTGAACTTCTCGGTGGAAAAGGCGCAAATCTGGCAGAAATGACAAACATTGGACTGCCCGTACCGCAGGGATTCACCATTACTACGGAAGCCTGTACGCAGTATTATGAGGATGGCAGGGAGATTAACGAAGAGATTCAGGGACAGATTAACGAGTACATTGTAAAGATGGAGGAAATCACAGGCAAAAAGTTTGGCGATAAGCAGAATCCTCTTTTAGTATCTGTCCGTTCCGGCGCAAGGGCATCTATGCCTGGTATGATGGATACCATCTTAAACCTGGGATTAAATGAAGATGTGGTAAATACCATTGCCGATATGTCAAAGAATCCCCGCTGGGCATGGGATTGTTACAGAAGGTTTATCCAGATGTATTCCGATGTTGTTATGGAAGTGGGAAAGAAATATTTTGAAGAACTGATTGATAAGATGAAAGCAAACCGGGGCGTGAAACAGGATGTGGAGCTGACCGCAGACGACTTAAAAGAGCTTGCCAACCAGTTTAAGGCAGAGTACAAATCAAAGATTGGTACAGATTTCCCGGATGACCCCAAGGAGCAGTTGATGGGCGCCATCAAGGCCGTATTCCGTTCCTGGGACAACCCCCGTGCCAATGTATACCGCCGGGATAACGACATTCCATATTCCTGGGGTACGGCTGTCAACGTACAGTCCATGGCTTTTGGAAACATGGGAGATGACTGTGGAACAGGTGTTGCATTTACCCGCGACCCGGCTACCGGAGCCAAGGGATTATTCGGTGAGTTTTTGACAAATGCCCAGGGCGAGGACGTAGTTGCAGGTGTCCGCACTCCTATGAAGATTACGGAGATGGCAGACAAATTCCCGGAGGCATTTGAACAGTTTAAGGACGTATGCAAGACACTGGAAGACCATTACAGAGATATGCAGGATATGGAGTTTACCGTAGAGCACGGCAAACTGTATATGCTTCAGACAAGAAACGGTAAGAGAACCGCACAGGCAGCTTTAAAAATTGCCTGCGATTTAGTGGACGAGGGCATGAGGACTGAGGAAGAGGCAGTTGCCATGATTGATCCGCGTAACTTAGATACTTTATTACATCCCCAGTTTGATGCTGCCGCATTAAAAGCTGCAACACCTGCAGGAAAGGGTCTGGGAGCTTCTCCTGGCGCAGCATGCGGTAAAATCGTATTTTCTGCTGAGGATGCGGAAAACTGGGCAGCAAAAGGTGAAAAAGTGGTACTGGTACGTCTTGAGACTTCACCGGAAGATATCACGGGTATGAAAGTATCCCAGGGTATTTTAACTGTCCGCGGCGGTATGACAAGCCATGCAGCCGTAGTTGCGCGTGGTATGGGTACCTGCTGTGTATCCGGCTGCGGTGATATTGCTATGGATGAGGAAAATAAGAAATTTACACTGGCTGGAAAAGAGTACCATGAGGGAGATTACATTTCTATTGACGGTACTACCGGTAATATTTACGACGGACAGATTAAGACAGTAGATGCAACCATTGCAGGCGAGTTTGGCAGGGTTATGGCATGGGCAGACAAATACAGGACTTTAAAGGTACGTACCAATGCAGATACTCCTGCAGATGCAAAAAAAGCCCGGGAGCTTGGAGCAGAAGGTATCGGTCTCTGCCGTACGGAGCATATGTTCTTTGAGGAGGACAGAATTGCCGCATTCCGTGAGATGATTTGTGCGGATACCGTAGAGGAGAGGGAGACTGCTTTAGAGAAGATTCTTCCTTACCAGCAGGGTGACTTTAAGGCATTATACGAAGCTTTGGAAGGCAATCCTGTTACCATCCGTTTCTTAGACCCGCCTCTTCATGAGTTTGTTCCGACAGAAGAAGCCGATATTGAGAAACTGGCAAAAGCACAGGGCAAGTCTGTGGAGGACATTAAGAATATTATTGCATCCCTCCATGAGTTTAACCCGATGATGGGACACAGAGGATGCCGTCTTGCAGTTACTTATCCTGAAATTGCAAAGATGCAGACAAAAGCTGTTATCCGTGCAGCCATCGAAGTTCAGAAAGCTCATTCTGACTGGAATGTAAAACCTGAGATTATGATTCCGTTAGTTGGAGAGGTAAAGGAATTAAAATATGTAAAGAAAACTGTTGTTGAGACGGCAGATGCTGAAATTGCAGCAGCCGGCGTGAAATTAGAGTACGAAGTAGGTACGATGATTGAGATTCCCCGTGCAGCGCTTACGGCAGATGAGATTGCAAAGGAAGCTGATTTCTTCTGCTTTGGAACCAATGACTTAACGCAGATGACATTTGGATTTTCACGTGATGATTCCGGCAAATTCCTGGATGCATATTATGATGCAAAGATTTTTGAGAATGACCCATTTGCAAAACTTGACCAGACCGGCGTTGGCAAGTTGATGGAGACCGCAATTAAATTAGGAAAACCTGTGAATCCAAAACTTCATGTTGGTATCTGCGGTGAGCACGGCGGAGACCCGTCTTCTGTGGAATTCTGTCATAAGATTGGGTTGGATTATGTGTCCTGCTCTCCGTTTAGGGTTCCTATTGCAAGACTGGCAGCGGCACAGGCGGCTATATGCGATAGGGAGGGGAAGTAATCTATACTTTGATTTCACGATAGATTATGCTCAGGCACTGGCTTTTCGCAGAGCGAATGGTGATTATCTGCGGGAAGGGCAGTGGAAAGACCTTACTGTTGAAGTGTATATAATTTAATGGAAATCCCGTCTTTTATAAGGCGGGATTTTCTGGTATAATTATCGAAAGAAGAAGTTTAGGTTTAGATGTAAGATGAAAAGACATTTTATTAAGATACGCTGGAGGTAAGTTATGGATTATTTGATGTTAATATTAACAGTTATTGGTACGACTGCTACAGTTGTATCGGCAGTTATTGCCGTAAAAGCAAAAAATGAGGCGAAAGATATATTAAAGCAGATTAAGGAAGAAAAAAGCAGAAATATTAGAAACAGCGGTGAAGTTCGTGTTACAAATAGCGGTAGTAACTCTGGAGTATTGAGCGGTATTAATTCAGGAGATATACATAAATGACAAAAAGCGAGTATAAAGTAGACAATAGTGGAGATAATCAGGGAGTTATCGTAGGGCAGAATACAGGAACTATTAATCTTTCAATACAAAATGCCATAAAAATTCCCTCATTGATATCCACAGTAGTTCAGGCTTTAGGAATTGCGTGTGCTACAGAAGATGTATCTTCAAAGATTGGAACTCCAAAAGAATATAAG
Organism: uncultured Lachnospiraceae bacterium; assembly: GCA_947630855.1. Taxonomy (GTDB): domain Bacteria; phylum Bacillota; class Clostridia; order Lachnospirales; family Lachnospiraceae; genus Roseburia_B. The sequence continues at coordinate 2,710 of CANRJF010000140.1, read as the reverse complement.
CCGGATGAAAAAATAGAATATAATTGTGTCATAAGATATAAATATGTAATCAAAGAGTTTGCAACATATTATTCTACTTGTGAAAGTTATTTAAATGCATATGATGATTCAAATATTAGGGGTAAAGCAAGAATATTAAAATGTGTTCATTTATGGTATTTGGATGCAAAGGGAGAAATTTTAGCGGAGAACAAAGACACAGATAAAAGCGATATTGAAGTTATAAGACAAAATTCTGATAGGATAATAGATATGGTGAAAGATAGAATTTTTGAAACTGTTATAAACTCAAAGGAAATTGATTCTATATGCATGGAAGATCTGCACTTAGGAATAGCTTGTTTTACTTGTTTTTGTTTTATGGAGTGTAAAATATTGGAGAAGCCGTTATGATAATAAATATTGATAGAAAACCTGATTTTTCATTGTATTATTTGGGAAGCATTTTACTTGCTATTTTAGAACAAGTGCCTGTTATATCAATTGAAGATTTATTGTCAGAAATGCAGAATCAATTAAATGAAAAGATTCATGTAGATTTTATTTATTATGCTTTAGATTGGTTGTTTTTATTGTCTATTGTAAAAATAGAAGGAGGACAGGTGTATTATGAAAATAAAGAAATTGATAGTACGCAAAACGAAACCTTCTGAAGTAGTAATTAGAGAAATTACTTTTAATGAAAAAGGGCTTAGTTTGATAGTAGATAATACGCCAGAAAATATTATCGAAAGTGGTAATAGTGTGGGAAAGTCTACAGCAATTAAAATAATTGATTTGTGCTTAGGTGCAAAGTCGGTACGTGAACTTTATTATGATTCTGACACAAGAAGTGAAAATATAGAAGTAAAGGATTTTTTGAGTGAAAATAAAGTACAGGCAGAATTAATTCTATTAGATGTAAATAAAAATATTTATTCAATTAAAAGAGATTTGTTTCCGCATGGGAAAAAGTATATTTTTGATGATGAGTATAATAAAGATGAATTTGGAGCTGAACTTAAAAAAATTATTTTTGGTTTGAGTGAACCAAGACCAACTTTTAGGCAATTAATACCTAAATTTGTAAGGCTGGAAAATACTGCTGAAGATAGTATGATTAAGTTTTTACCAATGATGACAAGTAATGATGTCTATGATACGATATATTGTTTTTTATTTCAAATATATAGTGATAAATTGGTAAATCAAAAAAGTGAGATTATAGAAAAGCTTTCGGAGTGCCAAAAGACAGTTCAGGCATTAGAAAAAAGTAAAAGTATAACATCATTGAGCGTATTAAAACAATCTCTTGAAATCATAAATTCTGATTTGGAAGATTTGTATGATAAAAGGCAGAAATTGTCTTATATGGATATATATCGAGATGAATTGGATACAAAGAGAAAACTTACATTGCGCATTAATGACATACAAGAAAAAATGGAATTATTGGAATTTGAAATTGATAATATTGAAAAAAGTATATTGAAACTCTCTGAAGAAAAAAGGGATATTGATTTTGATACTTTAAGTGCTATTTATGATGAAGCAAAGAGTTATATCCCAGAGTTACAGAAGAATTTTGAAGATATGGTTAATTTTCATAACACAATGATTCAGAATCGAATTGATTTTATACAGCAGCAATTGAAATCAAAACATGAATTGCTTGAGCAGTATTCGCAGCAATTAGGAGGTATTCTTGATGAAAAAGAAAAGGTTACCATAGAAGCATTGGATGAAGGACTTTTGGATGAATTAAATATGTTAAATAAGAAAATAGAGGAATTATCTTTAAAAAAAGGAGAAATTCAACAATCTATTTATTTAATTGAGGAACAGGAACAAATTCGTCAAAATCTTAATGAAGAACTCTTTGCTGTTGAAAAACAGATGGAGGATGAAGGGATAGAGGAAAAGATAAAGAGGTTCAATCAAATTTTTTCGGATTATTGTGATAAATTATATGGAGAAAAATATTTACTTGCATATAATGACAACTGGAAAGAAGAAAAAAAGTTTCCTGTTAGTATAGCTTCTCTTGGGGGAAAGATAGGAACTGGAAAGAAAAAAGCCGTTATTGTAGCATATGATTTAGCATATATGCAATACAGCATAGAAGTAGGGATGAAGGTTCCGCAGTTTGTAATCCATGATAAAATGGAGAATACACACATTAATCAAATCAAAACTATATTTGAAATTTGCAATAAAATTGAAGGACAGTATATAATTCCTATACTGAGAGAGCGGATTGACAAAGTAGATCAACAATATATAGAGAGGTCAAAAGTTTTAGAATTAAGTTCTTCTGATAAGTTTTTTAGGATTTAGATTAAGAAAGACCGATTGATTTTCAAAACGGGAATCAGTCGGTTTTTTATTGCCCCAAACCCATACATAGCCATTCTGCCTTATGCAGAGTGGCTATTAAATTTTTCAGGAAAGGAGGTAAACCGTGATGTCTAAATGTAAAGTAATCGCTCTTGCAAACCAGAAAGGCGGAACAGGAAAGGCCACAACTAACGTCAACTTAGGAGTAGGGCTTGCAAATGAGGGAAAGAAGGTGTTGCTTGTGGATGCTGATCCGCAGGGGGATTTGACAACCTCTTTGGGTTGGGCAGACCAAGAGAATCTTTCTGTTACTTTGTCAACGCAGATGAATAATCTGTGCTCCAATGAGCCACCTGTCCGGTAAGCTTGAGCCACCATTCCGGATATGTGTGAG
>CANRJF010000139.1 GCA_947630855.1 uncultured Lachnospiraceae bacterium | reverse complement strand
CTGTAATTTGAGATGGCAGAAGTGGGATTTGCACGCCAGTTTACTGCGTGTCTTTGGCTGTCCGCAAATCCCACTTCTGCCATCTCTAATTACAGTTTTCATTCTGCAAAAAATTGAATTTCTGGCGAAACCGCCGGATAATACATATACCCGTGAGCCATATGATTTGCCGACAGATATTTTCTATTTCAATGGAAATAGCAAATCATTTGGCAAATGTGTATGCTCTGGAGTATAACATATAAGACCATTCTTATATGAAGAATAGAAAAGACGAATGCCTTTTGATGAAACTATCATAAACGTATGCTTGTAAAAAAGCAATACCTATATTCTTAAAATTATATAAACTTTCCGGTTACGTTTCACGTCCTAACGCGAAACATAATTTTTATTGGACCGGTCAAAAGACCATGCCCACCTAACGGCGGGAAATGCCCCGCCATTATTTTTTTCCAAATCCCCTGATACAATATTCGTCCCCCCTTGCCGCTCCTATACTATACCATTTTTCGGCTTTTTTTAGTTCACCTATGGAGCGGTACAAATCTGCCAGATTGCGGATTGCCGCATCATGCCCTTGCAGAGCGGCTCTTTCCAGCCATTTGGCAGCTTCTTTAAGATTTTCCTCTACACCGTCTCCCAGCCGGTATTTCATTCCCAGAACACACTGGGCTGTGGGATAACCGCGGACAGCCAGTTTTTTATATATTTTCAAAGCCTTATTTTTTTCACCCGCAACGCCTGTGCCGTTAATATCGTATATTCTTCCAATCTCAAAAAGCGCACGTTCCACTCCCTTTTCCGCAGCCACTTCATACCAGCGGATTGCTTCCCGGTAATCCTGATGGCCGCCGGATTTATCTGCGTAAAAAGCCCCCATTTCACATTGGCTTTCCACATCCCCGCTAAGCGCCCTTTTTAATACCCTCCGCTGAGAAAAATTCATCACATGATAAAATTTTGCTTCTTCCGGCTGCTGGGCAAGCACACTCTTTGTTTGCGCCAAATCTTCCTCTTGCTGTTCCCCGGATTTTTCTTCGGCAAAACCTTCTTCCTGATTATTTTCCCATTGGGACAGGGAATCAGACGGAATATCCACAGTCTGTGATTCCTCTTGTGCACTATCATCCGGCAGATTTGCGCTATCCTGGCTCATTTCCGAAATCATACTTTTCTCCTGTATGGAAGAAATGTCAGGCAGCTTTTGTGTACGGTCTATTTCCATCTGCGTATGGAACTGTGCCCGTTCATCTTCACTGATGTTCCATCTGCGCTTTATCTTCACAAAAAAATCCCAATGGAATATAAACATCAGGCTTTCCAACAATGCTGCTGTATTTCGTTCCGACATAATTCCCATTAACATAAGAAAGTTTTTTTGGATTGTTACTCTTTTCTGCCAATAGGGCTCCCTGTCCGCAGCAAAAAAATCATTGATAACATTCTGTTCGTAAGCGGTTTTCAACAACTCCCATTCATCCTGGCAATCAGGGAAAAGCTCGCGGAATGCTTCCAAATACTCTTCTTTATCCTGCAAAGCATGTTTATTGCCCTGACAGATTTCTTTCATGCATAAAAGCAACTTATGAGGATACGTTGCTTCCAGATGTATGTATGATTTTGATTCTTTTGATTCTTTCAATGAAACAACACCCTCCTGTACTACTGCAAATCCAGTAACTGTAAAATTCCATTTGTGCTTTGGTTTGCCTGGGCCAGCATAGACTGTCCTGCCTGCTGTAAAATGCTGTGCTTGGACTGGTTTACCATTTCTTCTGCCATGTCGGTGTCCCGGATACGGGATTCGGCGGTTTGGGAGTTTTCGGCGGTAAGGTTGTCTAAGGCTTTGCCATGTTCTAAACGATTTTGCTGGGCGCCTATATGTGAACGCAATCTTGACACTGTATCGACTGCACTCTGTATTTTCTTAACAGATTCGCCTGAAGACGCACAGGAAAATACGTTAAGTCCATGAATGTCTAATGCAATTGAACTTAATCTACCTGTTTGGATATAAAAGCCCTGGTCTTTCATTGCTCCTGTCTGTATCCACCAGCCGCCTGCCTGTAATAGGATATTATCATTATTAGAATCGTCTACCGGGTCACAAAAATATGCCAGTTTCTTTTCAGCATCACTCCAGTTATTATTATCTACATCATATAAATAAAGAGTTTTCCCATTACATGCAAATTGCACATGCTCTGCTGTTATCCTTCCCGGGTCCCCCCAAGGACCATAAGGGTCAATCACAGGTTTAAGTTCTTTGACAATCATTTCACACAATTCCGCAGCATCTGTATAATAATTTCCATCCGATTTTTTTAAACCAATTTGAATTTCATTTAAATATTCTTCACCAATAAAATCCTCCGATAAACTTGGAGCCCTGTTCACCCAAATTCCAACATTGTCTGTAAACGAAACAAGTTTTGGACAGCAATCTGTGCAGCAATTTACATAAAATTTTGTATCAACCAAATCCTGTATATGGCTCTCTATTTCACTAAAATCAATATGTGCACTGACATACGATGTGTTACCAAAGAAAGGTGAGGTCGAATATGTTATCATATTTTTATCTAAGGGTTCTTCCATATATCCCGCATGAGATACCTTGTTACCTAATAACTGAAAAAATTTTCCTTCTACCGTTGGATTAGGAATTAAAACATCTTGACTTGGCACATCTCCATCAGCTTTTCTAAACACTTTCATGGTATTAAATTCCGTATCATCCCCAATCCTGTCAATTTCCGTAATCAATGCGTCAATTTCATATTGAATTGCCTCCCGGTCAGATTTTGTATTGGTATCGTTGGCCGCCTGTATCGTAAGTTCATTCATCCTCTGTAACATGGCGTGAACCTCATGTAATGCCCCATCTGCCACCCGGCAAATGGAAATCCCATCCTCAATATTCAGAGATGCCCGATTCAGCCCCCGCACCTGCCAACGCATTTTCTCCGATATTGCCAGCCCTGCCACATCATCTGCCGCCCTGTTAATCCGGTAGCCGGAGGATAATTTCTCCGAAGATTTTGATTTATTATTATCTGTAATATTAAGCTGTCTGCTGCTAAACTGGGAAAGTAAATTATGTGCAATCACCTGCATAACAGTATCCTCCATGATTTTATCCGTATTCAAGACACTTCCATTGCCTGACACCATTCTTTGTTTATTACATCGGTCATTTCCCTCAAAATATTTAGCTATAAATAGTATCATTAGTTATTAATGTATAACTGCAAAACAACGGGAGGAAGAATTGATATGAGAAAATTACAAAAAAATTCAGTTTTCAAATGATATCGTCCGATGTATAATAAAAGTGACAAAAGAAGGTGATATTTTTGAACACAATAGAACAAATGCATTTGCAGAATTTACAGCGTTTGAAAGCACTTCGATATATGGATGACGGTTTTATTACTGTCTGCTGTTTTGGATGTTCATGCAGTTGACAGTACAAAATACTTTAAGCAGGAGCAAGAAAGAGTGTCTATAATGTGCAAACTTTTGGAAGATATGAGGAATGAAGCAGCAAGGGAAGCAGCATTAGATAGTGCAAAAGAAACAGCAATAAGGATGATTCAGAAAGGTAAAATGCCGCTTGAAGAAATCGCGGACTATGTTCCCGCATTATCACTTGACGAATTAAAGCAGCTTGAAGCCATGGTTATGCAAATGGCATAGGCAGCAAGCCAAATGGGCAGGACATAACATCAGCCTGCTGGACGCACATTTATTAAAACCCGGAGATTTAATGCACGATTTTTCATGTGCCAACCCCGATGATATGAATTATGATGTTCTTGCCCAAAAAGCACGATACTTTAAGCAGGAACAGGAAGGAGTGTCTATAATGTGCAAACTTTTGGAAGATATGAGAAATGAAGCTGCATTAAATAGTGCAAAAGAAACAGCAAAAAGGATGATTCAGAAAGGTAAAATGCCTCTTGAAGAAATTGCGGACTATGTTCCTGCATTATCACTTGACGAATTAAAGCAGCTTGAAGCCGAGGTTATGCAAATGGCATAGGCATCAAACCAAATGTCTGCGGACAGTCCGATGTATAATAAAAGTGACAAAAGAAGGTGATATTTTTGAACACAACAGAACAAATGCATTTGCAGGATTTACAGCGTTTGAAAGTACTTCGATATATGGATGACGATTTTATGACGGTCTGCCTTGCAGATAATTTTGAAGGTGTGGAACTGATTCTTCGGATTATTTTAGGAAAAGATGACATCAAAATTCAATCGGTTCGTACACAGGAACTGATGAAGAATTTACAGGGACGGTCTGCTGTTTTGGATGTTCATGCAGTTGACAGTACAAAAAAAGAGTTTGATGTGGAAATCCAACGGTTAGATGCAGGAGCCGGCGCAAAAAGGGCAAGACATAACAGTAGCCTGCTGAACGCACATATATTAAAACCCGGAGATGATACGGAGAATATTCCTGACAGCTATGTTATTTTTATTACGGAAAATGACGTAATGAAAGGAAATCAGCCCATATATCCGGTAGAGAGATATGTCACTATCGGAGAAAAGAAAGTATTGTTTGGCGACGGTTCGCATATCCTGTATGTGAATGGCAAATACAGAGGCAACGATGAAATCGGCAAGTTAATGCACGATTTTTCATGTACCAACCCCGATGATATGAATTATGATGTTCTTGCCCAAAAAGCACGATACTTTAAGCAGGAACAGGAAGGAGTGTCTATAATGTGCAAACTTTTAGAAGATATGAGGAATGAAGCTGCAAGGGAAGCTGCAAAAAAAGCAACATTGGATAGTGCAAAAGAAACAGCAAAAAGGATGATTCAGAAAGGTAAAATGCCGCTTGAAGAAATTGCGGACTATGTTCCTGCATTATCACTTGACGAATTAAAGCAACTTGAGGCCGAGGTTATGCAAATGGCATAGGCAGCAAGCCAAATGGCTGCAAATTTCTTTCAAAGTATTTATCTATATGTAATATCATTAGCTATCAATATTTACAAAACACTGTAAAAACCGCTACATTAAATATTTGGAGAAGCTAAGAGATAACAGGAAATACATTTCAATTACATAGGATAACGAACAGCGAAAGGAGCAACTGATTTATGAATAAATTTCTACAAAAAATATATGATGACATTATCTGCTATGAAAAAGACTGCATGGAAATGGATAAAAAAATTACCGAAGAAATGAACAGGCTGATAAAGCACTATGAACTGCCGAAAACAGATTTAGAAGAATTAAAAAGCCTTCTGTATGAAATTTCAAGAATTTCACAACGAGAAGGTTTTTTCTTGGGAATAAGATATGCATTTAGAATATTTTACGCATTAAAATAATCATAAAGAGTATTAGCAAGACAATATTCACAACATATCTGTTATCTCTATTGCTTCTCCTTAACCAGTCGGCACTTTGACATAACAATCCACTGGCCCGCCCTTTACATTTCTTAAAGGATATCCATTATCTTAAGAATTTTCTCCTTCGTTTCCTCACTGCTGTATTTTAACCTCTTCATAATCTTCTCATCCAAAGAACTTTTACCCTCCCCTCCGGGCTCAAACGTATATTCCTGGCTGATAAAAAAATCCACACTGCATTCCAGAAAATTGGCAATCTTCACAAGAATCGTCAGTGAAGGATTAGCACGCCCGCATTCAATATTTGAAATATGGCTGGGATTAATATCCAGATAGTTCGCAATAGACTCCTGGGTAATATGAAGGGCCTTCCGCCTCTCCTTAATTTTCTGTCCAATCACCTGAAAATTTAACTCTGTCATAACTGCACCACTCCATTTCTCGATATACTTTAGTAATTTTAAAGTACATTTCTATTACTAATAAGGAGTTTGTACAAATATGCATTAGTTATAACTAATATCTTGATTAAGACTCCTGCAGCCGTTCCCCAATCTGCAACCAGTATTCAAACAACGCATTAATTTTTTTTAAGAGGTTTTTTGAGCGGTTCCGCTCAATTTTCAAAATGTTTTCTCCCCCAGATATTGAAAAAACGCATTATTCAAGTTATAATTATACTCCAGAGCATACACATTTGCCAAAGGAATTGCTATTCTAATTTAAATGGAAAATACCTGTTGGCAAATCATTTGGCTCACGGGTATATATTTATCATTCATCCATAAAAGGAGCAAATTTTCATTATGAAACAATTAATCACTCCACAGGATTATCAATCTGCGTTAAATCTTCACGACACCCAGATTGCCATTAAAACAGTCAAAGACTTTTTCCAGAATTTACTGGCGCTGCATTTAAACCTTACCCGTGTGTCCGCACCTTTATTTGTGGACCCCCTTTCCGGTTTAAACGACAACCTAAACGGCGTGGAACGTCCGGTATCTTTCGGAATCAAAGAACAGAACGAAAAGACGGCGGAAGTAGTGCATTCCCTTGCAAAATGGAAGCGCTACGCCTTAAAGAAATACGGTTTTTCCCTGGGGGAGGGCCTTTACACCGACATGAACGCCATCCGCAGGGATGAGGAAACCGACAACATCCACTCCATTTTTGTAGACCAGTGGGATTGGGAAAAAATCATTTCCAGAGAAGACAGAAACCTGGATTTCCTACGGGATATTGTCCGCATCGTCTACCAGTGCCTGCGGAAAACGGAAAAATATATGTCCATCCAGTATGACTACATAACGGAACTCCTTCCCCCCGCCATCTTTTTTATCACCACAAAAGAGCTGGAAGAAATGTTCCCGGATAACACCCCGAAAGAACGGGAATATTATATTGCCAAAGAAAAAGGGGCTGTATGCATTATGCAGATTGGGGATGCTTTAGGAAACGGCAAACCTCACGACGGAAGGGCGCCGGATTATGACGACTGGGCATTAAACGCCGATATTGTGGTCTATTATCCCCTGTTGGATATTGCCTTAGAGTTATCCTCCATGGGTATCCGGGTAGACAAAGATTCCCTCATATCCCAGCTTCAAAAAGCCGGCTGCATGGAGCGGAAAGAACTTCCATTCCAGAAAGCCATTATAGAGGAAAAACTTCCCCTCACCATCGGCGGCGGCATCGGACAGTCAAGAATCTGCATGTTTTTCCTGAGGAAAGCCCATATCGGAGAAGTACAGTCTTCCTTATGGAAAGAAGAAATTATAAAAGAGTGTGAAAAAAACAACATTCCGCTTTTGTAACAGTGAATCAGAAACAAAGGAGTACACAAAATGAAAGAAATATCAAAATTAATGGAATACCGTTCTGACGTAAAAGTTGTAGATGCCACCCTTCGGGACGGCGGCCTTGTAAATAATTTCTATTTTACGGACGAATTTGTCAAAGACTTATACCAGACAAATATCAAAGCCGGCGTAGACTATATGGAATTTGGCTATAAAGCAGACAAAGATATGTTTGACACAAATTCCTTCGGCAAATGGAAATTTTCCAATGATGATGATATTTTTGCCATCGTTGGCGACAACAACACAGACTTAAAAATCTCCATTATGGCTGACGTGGGACGCTGCAACTACAAAACGGACATACGCAACCGGTGTGACAGCCCCATTGATTTAATCCGGGTGGCAACCTATTTAAACACCATTCCCACTGCCATAGAAATGATTGAAGATTCCAAAAACAAGGGATATGAGGTGAGCTGCAATATTATGGCAATCTCAGGAGGCCAGGAAAGCGACCTTAAAATTGCCCTTGATATGCTGGGCAAATCTTCTGTGGATGTGTTTTACATTGTAGACAGTTACGGCTCCCTTTATCCGGAACAGATTGCAAGAATTGCCGATATGTACCTGGAATTTGCTGCAAAATACGGTAAAAAAGTAGGCATCCATGCCCACAATAACCAGCAGTTGGCTTTTGCCAATACCATAGAAGCCGTGGGAGACGGCGTGGACTACTTAGACGCTACTTACTGCTCTATGGGCAGAGGCGCCGGAAACTGTGCTATGGAACTTCTTCTGGGCTTTTTGCGCAACCCAAAATACAACATTTATCCCGCCATTAAATTTGCGGAAAAACATATGAACAAATTAAAAGCAGAAGGGGTGGTTTGGGGATACGATTTGCAGTACTTAATGACAGGGCTTTTAAACCAGCATCCAAGAACTGCCATTGCTTTTACCAAAGAAAAGCGAAATGATTACAGTGAATTTTACAAGGAAGTTGTGGCACAGGATTAGTTATACCCGTGAGCCAAATGATTTGCCAACAGGTATTCTCTGTTTCCAAAAAACAGCAAATCATTTGGCAAATGTGTATACTCTGGAGTATAAAATGCATAGGAGGAACATACCATGGTAGAAAGACGAAGAAACCCAAGGATTCCCATTACCCTGCACTTAAGTATTTGTGACCTTTACAGGGAAAACGAATCCCTTACAGGTCTCCATAATTTAAATTCACCTATCCGGCTTACCGATATTTCCTTATCAGGCATTGCTTTTGTATCGGAATGTGTACTGCCTGTGGGATATTTCTTTAACGCCACTTTAGATACGCCGAATCATGAAGATAAAGTATTTTCCCTGGTAAAAATTATCCGCAGCGATACCATTGACCATAATAAATATATTTACGGCTGCGAATTTACCAATCCCCCAGACAATCTGCACGCTTTTGTAGAAAATGTAACAACTGCCAGTCAGACAGCATCTCAATAGTCAAAAATCCCGCTGCTTTACAGCGGGATTAATTTACCTAAATTTCACAGCCGTTCCGTAAGCAATGACTTCCGCAGCCCCCTGCATAATCGCAGATGAAGCATAACGGATATTCACTATCGCATCTGCCCCTAAGGACTCTGCTTCCTCCACCATCCTCTTGGTGGCTAACGCCCTTGCCTCATTCATCATCTCATTGTAGGCTTTTAACTCACCGCCCACAATAGTCTTAAAACTCTGGGTAATATCCTTTCCGATATTCTTGCTCTGGATAGTGCTGCCCTTCACCAGCCCTAACATTTCCAGCTCTTTTCCTGTGATATAATCAGTATTTACTAAGATCATCTTCTTCTCCGCTCCTTATCTCCTGAATTCTTTCTACCAGTACAAATATGGTCACTCCCAGCAATGCCAGTGGAATTACCGCCAACAGGAATTTCAAAATTCCCGACATCTTTGGTATGCACAAAACAATCACACCGTATATAAGAAAATATCCCATAAGCAGCGCTGCAATAATACAGGGTGCAACTAATTTTGCCGCATGTTTCTTATTTTTATCTTCCATACAAAATCATTCCCTTCTTCTGTACTGTTATAATAACACAATAATATAACATGCGGCTTTTGTCAACTGTTTCTGCTATTTTTTTATTAACAGTGATTTTCCTGTCATCTCTTTAGGCTGCTCCATACCCATCATTTCAATCATGGTAGGAATAATGTCTGCAAGACATCCGCCCTCCCGCAATGTATAATTCTCATCATAATTTACAAGGATAAAGGGCACAGGGTTAATAGTGTGCGCCGTAAAGCTGCC
>CANRJF010000138.1 GCA_947630855.1 uncultured Lachnospiraceae bacterium | reverse complement strand
ACCTTATACCCGTCCAGCGCATAGTTCACATAGGCAGTGACCAGCACAATATGTACTTTCGGGCATTCCGCCTTTATCTGCCTGGCAGTTTCCAGCCCATCCATGCCGTCCATGTTGATGTCAAGGAAGATGATCCCGCATTCCCGTATAAATTCCGTATCCCCGCACAGGCCGTTGCCGGAACCGTATTCCCTGATTTCAAAATCCTGCCCATATGCTTCCAGCAGCGCCCTTAACGCTTCCCGGTCATTTTTCCTGTCATCGCAGATTGCTATCTTCATTACAATTTCCTCAATTCTGAATTCTTTTCCACCATACATAATATCGGATTATTGGGTATCCTATCAAATCCCATTGCACGAAACTCCCAATTATTGCACCAAACGACTATAAAACCGTGTCTGCATATTACCTCTAACTTCCCCACAATCCAAGTGATTTACTCTATCAGTCCGGCCTGCCTGCGGAAATGGGAAGCCGCCGCATATGGCGGATGAAGGCCATAGTGCGGCGGTCTTGCTTTATAATCTTCTATTTATGATATATCTCTGAAAACAAATACATTGCTTTGCGAAACAGAATTTCCCCTGATATCAGAAAAGAGTTGTTTTTGTGAAACATTATGAAACATGTTTATCCCAATTGAAACAGCTTGTGAATTATGAAAGGTTGTATTGTAACCATAACCGCAAATGAATATAGTGTGAAAAACAACACTTCAATATAATCATTGACTTTGTTCTCCTGAAATTTTCCACGCAACTCTTTTCGAAGTAATTTGAACAACGCTTTATAAATGTAATATCCCAGACAAGTACCAACTGTATTTGTTATCAAATCATTTATATCTGTTGCCCCCATACCAAACATCTGAACTATTTCAATGGGAATTGAGAAAAGAAAACCCGTTAAGGCAACCCTGTTTACTCTGTTATATTTCTTGTACAATAACGGAAGAAAGAATCCAAGCGGAATAAACAAAATAACATTTAAGATGGTATCCACAGGGCCACTTATCATGTCCACAAAAGGAACTAAAACTATTCTCGGTGAAAAGATCTTAAAAGCGTGAATTCCCACCATTGTAAATACTCCAATGAGATAATAACAAAATACAAATGCTACTACGAAATGAACCAGCGTTTGCTTTTTTCTTCTCATTAAATACCCAAAATACAACAGAACTCCCGGAATCACGAAAACGTAACCAGATATTGAACGAATTAAAATATCAGTAATTGACATATTTTTCTCCCTATATGAATAGATTTTTATACATTATACATCTCTTTCTCAATATAAAACATAAACTAACACTTAAGACTTTTTTAAGATAATTTAAATTTTCCTATACTTCGGCAGAATACCGTTCTTGCTAAAGCAGACGTACCCACTGATTATACCACAGAATTTTTCCCGTTTTTTATCGGATGGCATTTCGCATAACTTCTAATATCCTTTACTTACATCCACCCATGTGGGGTATTCCCGCAGCTGCCCCGCCCGGTTTACAGGCACACAAAAACACCGGACACATTTCTGCATCCGGCGCCCTGCCGTTTCCTTTTTTCCTTTTTCTGTCTGTATTTTTACTGCAATGTCTGGGAGGGATTTATCCCCTGCCCCTCACTGGGGAACGGTACCTGGAACAGCCGCAGGATTTCCTTCTGCGACTCAAACTCCCGCTCTGCGATAAATTCCATAAAGCCACCGTCATCCCTGTGCGCCCGCTCCAGCAGGGACACATAATCCATACGCAGGATGGGCGGGACGATTGCGGGCAGATACCCGTCCTGGATCAGTGCAAGGTTCATGAGGAGCCTCGCCACCCTGCCACCTTCCTTTCAGCCACATAGATATCATACCACAGAATGCCCGGAAAAATAGGATGAAAAACAGTTCCGTTCAGACCGTTCAGAGCGTTTTGTCCGAAGTAGAATTTTGTAGGATTGCAGTAAGTAAAATTTCCTAACATAATTTTATCTCTTTTTTATGTGCAGCGCATTAAAGCGACGCACCGAAATTTTTTAGTTCATCTAATTTAACCGCCGACCCGTTCTCCGAACCGTGAGCCGTAAATACGCCCATATCCTCCAGTCCAAGATAATCCAGAAAATCGCCCTGATAGGAAAACATTGCGCCGTCATACATATCCGCATCACCTGAGCTTAAAATCATAGCGGCCTTTTTTAGATTTTTCGGTTTTCTCGGATAAGCGGCAGAATAGAATCTGTCCAATACGCATTTAAGCTGTCCGGATATGCCGTGATAATAAATCGGAGAAGCAATCACAAGCATTTCCGCTTCTTTCAGCAGCTCATAAATAGTCTGCATATCATCTTTTTGAATGCAAATGCCGTTTCCTTTTGTGTGGCAGTATTCGCAGGCAAGACAGCCGTTTATTTTCATTCGGCACACATCCGCCACATCTACCTGATGACCGGCAGCTTCTGCCCCTGCCCGAAATGCCTCAACCATTTGTTTCGTATTGCCCTTTGAACGGGGACTTCCGTTTAACACAAGAATTCGCATATTGTTTCTCCTTTATATTACAGTACATATTTCCTTATTTCAGATTCCCATTGAAAAACTGCTCTATTTTGTCAAAAGGAATAATATCCGTCTGATCATACAAATCTGTATGGCTTGCTCCCGGAACAAGCAGCAATTCTTTGTTATCCTGATACTTGTTTCCGTCCATCATAGCGGCATAAGCATCCTTACCAAAATAGCAGGAATGCGCCTTGTCCCCATGAAGCACCATGACCGCACTGCGGATTTCATTGCTGTACTGGAGAATGGGCATATTCATAAAGGACTGGCATCCAATTACATTCCAACCGCCGTTTGAGTTCAGGGAACGAGGGTGATAGCCACGCTCTGTTTTATAGTAAGCGTGATAGTCCTGAAAATACCACGGCGCATCTTCCGGCATAGGATCAGCCACACCGCCGCCCAGAGCATATGTGCCGTTTTTGTAATCTTCCAGCCGCTGCGCATTCATTGCCTTGCGTTTCTCGTAGCGGGCTTCCTCGCTGTTTTCGCTGTCGAAATATCCGTTGGCATTGACACGGCTCATATCATACATTGTAGAGGCAACCGTTGCTTTGACACGGGTATCAAGTGCCGCTGTATTGATTGCCATACCACCCCAGCCGCAGATTCCAATAATACCGATTTTCTCTGGATCAACATTATCCTGAAGCGAAAGGAAGTCCACCGCCGCCATGAAATCCTCCGTGTTGATGTCGGGAGAAGCCATATAACGGGGCTCGCCGCCGCTTTCCCCTGTGAAAGAGGGGTCAAATGCAATCGTCAGAAAACCTCTCTCTGCCATTGTCTGTGCATACAAGCCTGCCGCCTGCTCCTTGACTGCACCAAACGGGCCGCATACGGCGATAGCAGGCAATTTGCCTTCTGCGTTCTTTGGCATATACATATCTGCCGCCAAAGTAATTCCGTAGCGATTGTGGAAAATAACCTTGCTGTGATTTACTTTTTCGCTTTTTGGGAAAGTCTTATCCCATTCCTGTACCAAATTCAATTTTGCTTCCATTGTATAATTCCTCCTAAATATGTTTTTTGTTAATGCTGTAAACCAGGAAATCCAGACAGTCTATCTGTTTTTGTCCGTTATGCACCGAATCCAGCAGATTGATTCTTTGTTTGGAGAGCAAAGGCAAAATACGGTTCCACTTATTTGCTTTTGCAAGCTCCATACAGGTTCGGGTTAAATCTTCGCTGCACCCTGCGTCAATCAGATTCTGATGCAGGATTCCCATTGTATCTGATGCCTCTGACATTCACCGCACCTCCTACACCTGTTATTATACGCATATTTTGTGATATGTCTAATACATATAATTCATACCATGATATTCTTGATAAGAATATCATGACTGTGCTATACTGGATAAAAACAACAGGGAGGAACGTATGGAAATTCGTGTGTTGCGTTATTTTTTAGAAATTGCAAGAGATAGTAATATGTCCCGTGCGGCAGAAACACTTCATGTTTCCCAGCCCACTTTATCGAAACAAATGAAAGAATTGGAATCCGAACTGGGAAAAAAACTGTTCCGCAGGGGCAGTACCAGTGTCAGCCTGACGGACGAGGGAATGCTTCTGCGAAAGCGGGCAGAAGATATACTCGCAATGGTGGATAAAACTACCGACGAATTTCGGGAACTTGATAACATTACCGGGGGAGAGGTTCATATAGGGTGTGCCGAATCACATCAGATAAAATACCTGGCACGGGTAATTAAGGATTTCAGGGAAGCTTATCCCCGTTTCCGCTACCATCTTACAAGCGGAAATACGGAACAGGTAGTGGAACGCTTAGACCGGGGACTGATTGACTTTGCTTTTATCGTAGAGCCGCCGAATCTTGAAAGGTACAACCATATTGAAATACCAGGGGCAGACATTTGGGGGCTTGCAATCCGAAAAGACCATCCGCTGGCAGAAAAAAAGGAGATTGATTTTGCAGATTTAATCGGAATAGACCTGATTTGTTCCGAACAGGGCATGAAATTTGATATTGCACGGTGGTGCGGAGAAAAAGCCGACCAGTTAAATTTAAGCGGCACAATAAATCTTTGTTACAACGGAGGCGTATTTGTAGAAGAAGGACTTGGATGTATGCTGACCTTCCAGCGGTTAATGAATACAGGCGATGACAGCGGCCTGTGTTTCCGCCCTCTTTTTCCACGGCTTGAAACAAAAATGTATATCATTTGGAAAAAATATCAGGTGTTCACACCGATTGCAGAATTGCTCTTAGATGAATTGAAAAACAGATTTCGTTAAATATACATCAGCCGCTTTTTGGGCGGCTGATTTCTCACATTGCAACATACGTAGTGAAATATCTCATTATTCTTTCATTCCAACACTTCTAATAATTCATATAAATTATGAATGCTTTCTTCATTCTTTTCTGTACGTTGTATCCAAACAAATTTACAATTAGCATTAATTGCTGTTTTCCTATCTTTTTCTTCATCTCCCACAAAAAATAATTCTGTAATGGGGATGGCATATTTTTCAGAAATCATTTGTAATCCCCTGCAATTCGGCTTCCTATATCCTGCAGCAGAAGACGAAACATAATAATCAAAATCAACTGCAATCCACTCCAAAAAGTATCTATACAACTTTGGATAGGAATTTCAATATGCCAATTTTTTAATACTTTTGTAAAAATAAAGTGTTTGAGCCTTCCCTTGCTCTAAGCAACAATTTAAAGTGATATTTCCATCTGTTTCAAAACAAAGGCTAATTCCTTTGAAAAAATGGGGTTTGCAAATCGTTTTTAGGATTTGCTTTCCAAAATGGCTCGTTTGTGCCTGCCTTGATACATTCCTCAACGAGTGTTTTATCAAGATTAAGTGACAGTGACCAGCCTATACCGTTGTTTTTGAAATCTTTAGAGAGAAGCTCATTACTTTCAAGTGGAATTTCACGGTATTCCCTGCCACGACAAAAACAAATTTTATTTCTGTCAAGTCCGCTGATAGAACGCCCATACATAATCGGATAATCAACATTTTCTGGCACCGGCGCGTTCCCAACAATCTCATATTCCCCATAAAAAAATCGGTTGTCCATAATGTATTGTGACGGACAGCTTTGGAGCTTTTGCAAATCTTCAATACTCACGTTTGGATTTTCCGTAATGATATGATAAACTGAAACGCAAAGTGCCTTTCCCATTAAAATATCCCAGAATTTTCCACCATCCTTTACAAATTTTCGAACATCAAATAAAATCCGTCCATAACCATAATTTCTGCGGTCATATTTAAAACGGAAGAAGTCACCTTCTTTATATTTACAATGCTTTCGTTTCATATGTGCAAATGTTTGAATATCAGCTAAATCCCCATCAGTTGTATCGTTAATCCATTTGTCAAGAAACTCTTGAAGCCCACTCAGTTCCATAAATGGAATACCCTCAAATGCTGAAGAATAATAGGTCTGCTGTGTTGTGAAATTTGCTATTGTAATCCATCCGTTGTAATTGAAATACACTCCGTAAGGTGTACAACGCTGAATATTGACACCATTTAAGCGTTTTGGCTTGCCCTTTTCAGTAAGTGGCGCAATCATCGTGCGGTTGTCCTGTGTGCGAAGTCTATACGAAGTTTCAGTAAAAAATCCGTTATCATCTATCCAAATAACCTTTCGAAGGACATCGCCGTCAAAAAACAGAATATCTTTTTCCGTTGTTTCAACACGCTCCCAATTCGGCTCGATAAGTTCCAAACCAAGATATTTACGCTGTTCGTTTGTCAGTTCCATTCTATTTTCCTTTCATCTCGCCAATTGTTATTAAAATATTTAACCGGGCAGTATCTGTTTGATTGATACTGACCGGCTCATTCTGCATTTTATTTAAGCAACTGCCAAAGTGCCTTTCGGTCATTGTCGGAAACACTCAAAACATCCATAGACTGTTCCGCAGACCATCCCATTTTTTCCATAAGGTTCTTAATGTTAGCGAGCAATGTAGAAACTCTTTCCTTCTGAGCCGCTTCCTCATTCATTTGTTGTATCGCCAAACACACATCAACCGCCTCCTCACCTTCTTTGACTGCTATCTTTGCACCTACACAGGCATTTAACACATCCACTTCCTCTCTCCCCAAATGGCGGAAAGACTCGTCTGCATCCAATACCTTTTTCAATTCATCCTTGTCTCTTGCATACTTGATAAATGACAACACTTCTTTCAAAGAACTATGGAATTTTCCAAAATCTTCATCCTTTATCGAAGCCGGTGCAAGCAAATTAACTTTGTAATCCGGAACCAGTGCAAGCACCCTTGCATCCTGCCCGGAAAACATCTCATGAATTGATAACGGACCGTCCCATTCTTTCGAGTCAAAATATACAACCAGTGTCACCACCGGCAATAAATGATCTTCTTTCATAAAGCCGGAAAGATATTCGTCGCTGCCAGCAATTTTATAATCATCAGACAATCTATGGGAAGCTATCGCTTCTTCCACCTGCTTCGCATATTGGAGCGCATCATAAACCATATTTTTTACCGGCATCGCATAATGGATATTTGACTGATTCTCGATTGCCAGAAGCTGATATGCGGTACTTTTATCCATCATTGCAACCACGGATTTTATAACATCCCTTGTTTTCTGTACTGGCTGGCCAGCACCCTTTTCCCCGCCATAAGGAACATCTATCTCACGAGTATCCAGTTCCTTCAAACTGTCTGGATAGATAACCTGTTCTCCGCCATATACAAAATAATTAAATGCATCCGCAAAGATTTCATTCTGTCTCATATATTTTGTTGTTACCGTATCTTTTACTCCCAAAGGATTCACCAACTTTATTATATGCTGCCGCTAAGCAAATATCCTTTCCTGTTACCTGTATCATACCAGCAAAACAGACCAAAATAGGGCTGCCCATCTTCCTTTTTTTAATTCCTGTTCCCACCGCTCCTAAAATAGAGCGCGTCAACGTAAATCCGGCTATTAAGGTTAAGGAACTTCAAGCACGATTTCTAATGTAGTTTATTTATCTTTCTGACGTCGTGATTCGATAAATGCAAATATCACATAAAGCACGGCAATCACTATTGTTCTTATAAGAAATTCTTTAAAATCAAATCCTCTCTCTTTTACAACATCAACAATCGTAAGACCTATTACAGTTCCTACACCCAGCATTAACTTATCCTCAATGTTTTTTCTCATAACGCCCCTGCTTATTCCTAAATTTTCTTCCATTTTCCAAACATCCCTTTTTTAAAGTGGGTCATACGCTCCCCGCCTTCCGGATGTCCCCAGTCTTCTAACATTTCAAAATAATAAACCGCCACATTATAATTTATGTAAGGCCCTAAGCCGTTTTCCAGTGAATCTCCCAAATCCCAGAACAACTGGCAGAGGTCTTCCTCCTGAAACTGGGAATACTCTGCTAAGGGCTGGCTGGAACTTTCCTCTGGATAATTGTATTGCAGGGCTTCATCCAGCATAGCGTAGCCCTTATCCTCATCCTTTTTTGTCCCTATTCCATAGAGATAACAGTGGCCCACATACATCTTGGCAATCTCGTCAGACTGGTCCGCCGCCTTATTAAGCCAGCCAAAGGCTTTATCTTTGTCTGCGGGCACGCCCTTCCCAAACAAAAGGCATTTGCCGTATTCCCTCTGGGCAGATGCGTCTCCCTGACCGGCTCTCTCTCCCAGCTCCTCTGCCTCCTGGCTGGTCTTTGGCACATGCCAGCTCATTAATTTCTTCTCTTCCATGTTCATCCTTCCTTTCTTCTTTTCCATAAAATCTTCCCCGCCCAAAATCTCTGCCCCAGGCAGTTTTTCCTGCAAAAAATCTAAGGCTTCTCTTGTTGGCTCCTTAAATATAAAATCAATATTCATGCAGTTGCCGTCCACGTCCTCAAGCACAAGGCCGTTTTTTCCAAACCCGCTCTTACAGGTAATCTTCCTAATCCGCGTTAAGCGCATTGCCTCTTCCTCCAGAATCCAGGAGGAACTGACATACACTCCTGTTCCAAACTCCCTGTATCCCCCTTCCATATCCTGGTCAATCTGGGAACAGAGTTCCCTGAAACTTTCCCGGTGGACAGCCTGTTTTTTGATGGAGCGTCCCAGCCTTGTAAGCCCCGGCGTGATATGCCGTATAAACCGGATATCACAAACAAATGCATAGAGGGCTGCAAACCCAAATATGGCCACGACAATCCATCTCGCCACATCTCCATGCCCCTGCATTTCCATATCCGAAAGCCAGGAAACCACCATCTTCTTCCATCCCGACATGGGAGCGCTGCTTCTGGTTCCCGTCCCGTGCAAAGCCACCTGCACTGCCCCCACAATGCCAAATGCAACTATAAATGTCCATAAAAAAAACTGATACAGATTCCTGCTCCACTGCTCCCTGACCTTTTTTGCTGCCATGCTTTTACTCCCTCCCATAGTATCACAAAATCTGCCTAACCAGATAGTACCACAGGAAAATATTTTTGTAAACTATTCCTTTGAGTTTCCCCATTTTTTGCCGGTAAAAGCCATTTTTCTCAATTTGTGTTTTCCGCCATTGTCCGTAGAATGTGTTTTGACATTTGCAGAAAAACGCATGGTGAAAATCCTCATTGGTATGTTCCGGCAGTTAGCTTTTGAGGAAGGACTTATGTTCTGCATCTGTGATGCTGGTGCGCCTTTTTGCATTGTTTGAAGCGCCAGAAGCCTAATGATAACTGCTTTTGTCAGGCACGCTCCCGCTGCTGGACGCACGCAGCGGTGCATAATGAGGGCGTACAAAATAATATTGACTTGTAGTATAAGAAACGCCCTCATAAACACCGGCGGCGTCCAAGCACCTGCAAAAAGCAGTTATCTTAGGCTTTCTGGTGCAAGTTTGCGAAAAGGCGCATAATAAAAGCCTCACAGATGCAGAACTTAGTCCTTCCCAAAAGCGTAAGGCTGCGGAACATACCAAGAGGATTTTTATCCATGCAGTTACTTTTGCAAATGTCAAAA
>CANRJF010000137.1 GCA_947630855.1 uncultured Lachnospiraceae bacterium | reverse complement strand
CAAATCATTCCGGTTTTGGATAAACTCTAAATCCATGGCCGCCGTAAAAGCCGGATGCCATTGTATTTTAGTTTTCATGGAAATACTCCTTTATTTAGATAAAATTATAACATGTTTTTAAGATTTTACAACAATGTAAAGGCTGGATATACAGGATTAATTAAATCCCACCACCTTCTGGGAAATTTTATAAGCGGCAATGGATATTTTTCTTCCGCCCCTGCCCGGCAGATTCATGGTATTGCCCATAATGCCTGTACGCAGATGGTGGAAAAGCCGGATATCCTGTTTTTTAATGTATTTCCATAATTCTCTTTTTTTCTGCAGATTTTCCTCCGTTCCTGAGTGAATCAGCATCACCGTGGAAATCACCGTAATAATTTCCAGGTAATTAAACATGTAATGACGCAGTTTCCGATTGGGGATTTTCCATAAGTCAAAGGATTCCACCATCATTTTGTTGACTTTAATCTGCTGGTCGATACGGCTAATCATCACCTGCTCATTGACGGACTGGTCTGCCCTGCCGATAAAATAGCGGTAAAAATCCACATCCATATAATACATATTTTTTACATAGGGCAGCGGCTGGTATACAAAAAGATTATCCACATAAAATGTATGCTTCGGCAGTTCCAGCCCGCAGTCCCGGAGAAGTTTTGTCCGGTAGATAACGGAATGCATAAGAATGTACAATCCTTTATAAAAATACCTGGTATCTTTCCAGCCAAACATCCTGTCTTTTGGAAGGACGGAACCGTAGCGCATCACCTTTTTCCGCTTCGCCCCCTGCTTTTCATATACAAAGTTGCTAATCATCATATCAAGGGTTTCCCCGCCTCCTGCCAGCTCCTTTAATTTGTCCAGGATTTTAAGATAAGCCTCCTTATCCACCCAATCGTCACTGTCCACCACTTTAAAAAACAGCCCGGTGGCATTTCTGATGCCCGCATTGACAGCCTCTCCATGGCCTCCGTTTTCCTGATGAATGGCGCGGACAATTCCGGGATACTTTTTCTCATATGCGTTGGCAATATCCGGGGTCATATCCTTAGAGCCGTCATTGATAACAAGAATCTCCACATCATCCCCTCCGGGAAGCAGAGATTTTATACAGTTTTCCATATAATCTTCCGAATTGTAACAAGGAATTGCAATGGATAATAATTTCATCTTTATTCTCCTTTATTTTTTTCTGCCGGCGATAATATCGTCTGCCATGTGTAATGCCCGTTCTACGATGGCATCTATATTGTAATATTTATATTCTGCAAGCCTTCCCAGCAAATATACATTGGGCAGGTTCTTAAATCTGTCCGAATATTTTTTGTACAAACTTCGGTTTTCTTCATTTAATATGGCGTAATAGGGAATCTCCCCCTTGGCCCCGGTATATGCAAAAGGATATTCTTTAACAATCGTCGTGCCGGAAACATCCTGCCCCGTGAGATATTTAAATTCCGTAATCCTTGTAAAATCTTCGCTGACAGTATAGTTTACCACGCTTCTTCCCTGAAAACTGTCTTCCTTATAATGCTCAAATTTAAAATCCAGGGAACGGTAGGGAAGCCTTCCGTAAGCACAGTCAAACAATTCATCCAATGCCCCGGTATAAATCACCTCCCCCAAAAATTCTTCCCCCTCAAAGAGAACTTTATCCGGCAAAAACTTAATTTTTTCCTTACAGTCCGTATCCGTCAGCACAGTAATAGAGGGATGGGCCAGCATTTTTTCAAACATGGGGGTATAGCCCTCCTTGGGCATACCCTGGTACTTATCCTCAAAATACCGGTTATCGTAGGAAATAGACACTGGAACTCTGCCTGTCACCTCCGGGCTGATTTCCTCCGGGGTCTGTCCCCACTGCTTCATTGTATAATGTAAAAATATATTTTCATACACATAATCCGCAATATCTTTTACTTCTTCGTTATCATTTTTGCGAAGTTCCATAATGGGAATCCTGCTGCCCTCACCGTATTCCGAAATCAACAGCTTCTCTAAACGCTCTGCCTTATCTTTTTCATAAACCATATGAAGGGTATTTAAATTAAAAGGCACAGGAATCAACTTGCCATGGACATTGGCAACTACCTGGTGCCCAAAAAAGTACCACTCCGTAAATTTTGATAAAAACTGAAAAACTTCCTCTTTGCCTGTATGGAATATATGGGGACCGTATTCATGGATTAAAACTCCATAATCATCTTTCCTGTCATAGCAGTTCCCCCCGATATGGGAACGTTTTTCAATCACTAATACCCTGCGGTTCCCTTCCTCCGCTAATTTCCTTGCCATGGCGCTGCCTGCCGCCCCGGAGCCAATCACTATGCTATCGTACATCTTAGACCTCTTCTTTCCTATTTTTATATTTTATGATGTTAGGGTCAAAACCTGATACCAGATTGTTCCGCGCTTCCACAATCTGCCCCATATTCACATTCTCGTGGTGCTTACCCACCACTTCATGCTCGTATTGGGGGCGGGTCATAAAGCCTTGCCTCCATCGGAATGCAAGCATTCCGTGTAGTCAGGCTTTTGACCCTGGTATCATTTATATTATACATGTTTTCCCTTGAGATACCACCGTTTTTTACATAAATTTCGTTCATATAATATTTACAATTTTCTCATATTATGAACATACCACTGTCATAAATGATGGATATACTTTATTCATAACATCAAGGAAGGGCTTACAAACATGATAGTTTCAAATGATGCTGCAAATACATCATTTTTCATTACTTTTTCATACCTTGCCTAAAACGCAAGGTTCCTCCCGGTAAATAGTGAGTTGCTTCACTTTTAATAAAATCTTTTTCATATGAAAAGCCGATGCGAAAGCATCGGCTCCCTCTTTTTTATACGCAAAAACATTTTATCCCTCACGGTCTTTCCCCTGAAGAATATTCAAATACTTTGCATAAGCCGCAAACGCGGAAGGCAGGGCATAATTTTCCTTAAAATCTTTTGCTTTTACAATCAAAAATCCCTTCTTTTCTTCCCCTGTCTGGGCTACGCGAATCAGATACCCTTTCATATGCCATTCCACATGGGAAAAAATATGTAAAGCCGGCTCTAACGCCTCAATCCTAAGGGGGGTTAATTCCATATTTTTTACATATTCCAAAGCCTCCTGTTCCTGTAAATACCCTTCTAAGTTGGGGAACTCATACATGCCTGCAAGAAGCCCTTTTGCCGGGCGTTTGTTAAGGACAATTTTATCCCCGTCCAGTATAACAAGCACTGTCCTCTCTTCCCTGCGGCGTTCTTTTGCCTTACTTTTCACTGGCAGGCAGGAGACTTTATTCTCTCTTTTCGCAAGGCAGAGCCCTTCCCACGGGCATTTCAAACATTCCGGCTTTCCTCCCGGCAGACACACCGTTGCCCCCAATTCCATTAATGCCTGGTTAAAATCCCCTGATTTTCCCTCCGGCATCACTTTTAACAATTCTCTTTCCATATTGGAACGGACAGATTGCTTCATAATATCCCTGTCGTCCGCTGCCGCCCTTGATATGACGCGAAGCACATTTCCGTCCACTGCCGCCGCTAATTTCCCGCAGGCAATAGAAGAAACGGCTCCTGCGGTATAGCGTCCTATGCCTTTTAGCTTTAACAATTCCTCAAAATCTTCCGGCAGTTTTCCGTTGTAATCTTCCATAATCTGTTTTGCCGCCGCCTGCATATTACGCACCCGGTTGTAATACCCCAGCCCTTCCCAAAGCTTTAACAGCTTATCTTCCGGGCAGTCTGCCAGGCTCTTAACATCCGGCAGCGCCAAAATAAATCTGTTAAAATACGGCTTTACTGCCTCCACCCTTGTCTGCTGAAGCATAATCTCCGACACCCACACCCGGTAAGGCGTAGGATTTTCCCGCCAGGGAAGCCCCCTGGCATGGACATAAAACCAGTCCAGCAGAGGGCTTACAAGTTTTTGTAAATCATATTCTTCTACTTTCATATAACCTTATTCTGCCGCTTCTGCCGTGCGCTTGTTAATCTTCCTCTGGTTAAAGATAGAGTAAATAATTACGGCAACTGCAATAGCCATAAATACGACGGCGATAGGGGAACGGAAAATTGCAAAGAAATTCCCCTGCTGGATATTCATAAAGCGGACATAATTTTTTTCGCACATAGGCCCTAAAATCAGAGCAAGAAGAATAGGTGATAACGGGAACTCATATTTGTTCATAAGCCATCCTATTACACCGAATGCAACACATACACCAATGTCAAATACGTTCTTGTTAATGGAGAATGCGCCCAATAAAGATACAATCAATATAATAGGATACAACAGCTTCTTCTCCACAGATACAATCTTGGCAAAGAAGCGCACGCCACAGCATCCTACAATGAGCATGGCAAGGTTTGCCATCATTAATGCCGCAAACACACGGTATACCGTAGGCAGCTCCGAAATGTACATCATAGGCCCGGGAGTAATTCCCTTCATAATAAATGCTCCTAAGAGAATTGCCGTAACGGAATCCCCGGGAACTCCCAGTGACAAAAGAGGAATCATGGCACCGCCGGAACAACCGTTGTTAGCAGATTCCGTAGCTGCAACTCCGTTGGGGATACCTGTACCGTACAATTCCGGATGCTTGCTGGCAGATTTGCTGGCGCCGTAGGATACAAACACCGCAATATCCCCGCCGGCCCCGGGAATCGCCCCGATAAAAGTTCCGATTAATCCGCCAGATAAAATATTAGGCCAGATTTTCTTGATTGTCCCCAAATCGGGAAGTACTTTTTTAATCTTTTCGTTGGATTTTTCCTGTTTTTCCTCACCGCTTACGATACGCTCCACCCCGGCGATTACCTCGGCAACTGCAAAAAGGCCAATCAGGGTAGGAATAAACTGAAAACCGTCCAACAATCCTGTCTGCTTATATGTAATAAATCTGGGAATACCGTTGGTAGGGTCTAATCCCACCGTACATAAAAGCATTCCGAAAAACGCGCTGATTAAGCCCTTGGCAATGGATTTCCCGGAAATGGCAATGATAACGGACAATCCGAATATTGCCAGCATAAACATTTCGCCGGGGCCAAAGTTCATAGCCATATTTGCCACAACAGGAGATAAAAATGTCATAACAAGCGCGCCGATTACACCCCCGCAAAATGAGGAGAACATGGCAACAGACAATGCCTTGCCCGCCTGACCCTTCTGGCACATGGGATAACCGTCCATGAGTGTAGCTGCTGCCGCAGGAGTACCCGGGGCATGAATTAAAATAGCGGAAATGGAACCGCCGTACATACCGCCGCAGTATATACCTAACAGTAACCCAATGGAGGGAATCAAATCCATCCCAAAGGAGAAGGGGATTAAAAGCGCCACCCCCATAGTTGCCGTCATGCCCGGAATTGCCCCCAGCAAAACACCGCCGCAGGCTCCCAGCAATGTCATAAGAATCACCTGGGGATTCAGCCAGACAGCCGCATAACTTTCAAAAAGTAAACCAAAATCCATACATTCATCCCCCTTCTATATCTTTCCTACCAGGTCGCACAAAAACTGCAGCGGACCCATAGGAATATTCACTGTCAACACTTTAAAGAAAATAAGCCACATGCCAAGAGGCACTAAAACGGATACTAAAATCATCTGAAGCCAGTTCCGTTTTCCGATAATATACATAATTACCACGGATATCAACGCGGCACAGATAACATATCCTAAAATCTCAAATAATGCCACAAATCCTATGCACAGCAGAATAATTACCACTCCTGCCAGAACAGATTTATCCTTCACAAAATTAATGCTTGCCGCTTTTGCCGCCAGGGCATCCTTATCCCCCTCTTTCATGGATAGCAGCTTAAGCAGGGACTGCACAAATAATACAATGGAAAAAATCAACATTCCCACAATCATAATCCGGGGAAAAGAGGACGCCTGCACATAAGTATTGCTTACTTCTTCAAACTTTCCTGTCTGAATCCACGCCCAGATACCCAGAATAATGAAGAGAATGGACCCTATGAGATTAGCAAACGCCACTGTCTGGGTTTTCTTCATAGTAAACTACCTCCTTCTTTAAAAAGAAGGGGACAGACAGAAAACTGCCTGCCCACCTTATAAGCCAAATATAACTGCCAGATACTATAATCCAAGGGTATCCATAGCATTTGCCACATCTTCTGCGCTCTGTTTTAAATATTCCGTATAGTCTGCAGAATTCATGTAGGAAATAGCCTGACCGTTATTCTTCATAAAATCTACAAAATCAGCATCTGCAATAGCAGCTTCGCAGGCTGCTTCCAGTTTTGCCTTGATTGCCGGGTCAACATTTTTGGGAATTGCCATTCCACGCTGTGTAAAGTATGTAATGTCGTATCCCTGCTCTTTACATGTGGGAACATCCGGGAAGCTCTCATTGCGCTCTTCGTCCATAACGCCTAAACAAACCAGATGACCGGACTCAATAAAGCTTCTTGCCTCTGCAAGGGATACGGTAACACCCTGTATAAATCCTGATGCCGCATTCTGTACGGCTGTTGCTGCACCTTCCTGATATGTAATCATCTGGATATCAATGCCTGTCTCCTGCATGAGATAGCCTCCTGCAATATGCCATACGGAAGCGTTGGAAGAACCGCCCATCTGTACTTCTCCCGGATGAGCCTTGCAGTATTCAATGTAGGATGCCAAATCCGTAATATTATTGGATTTTGCCCACTCCGCATTTACGGTAATTGCTGCTGCGTCCGTATTTACACGGCATAAGGGGTCATAGCTTTCCCATGTCAGTTCACTGGTTCCCAACTTCTTATAAGTTGCCAGCTCGAAAGTAATCATACCGATGGTGTATCCGTCCGGCTCTGCGTCTGCAATTGCCTGATGTCCAAGGATACCGCCGCCGCCTGTCTGGTTATCCACGGTAAGGGTAACACCTAAATCTTTGCCTAACGCCTCGCAAAATGCACGTAAACATGCATCTGTACCGCCTCCTGCCGACCATGGACAGATAACGGAAATGCCTTTCTCGGGGTATGCGATATCATCCCCTGATGCATCTGCCTCTGCTTCCGGCTCTTTTTCAGCCTCCGGCTCCTTCTCTGCATCTGCCTCCGTCTTGGTGTTCGCTTCGGCAGAAGCGTCCGCAGAAGACTCTTTGCTTGAACTGCATCCCCCCAGGATACCAGCCAGCATGGTCATCACAAGTGCCGCTGACAATAATCTCTTTGCTCTCTTTGCTTTCATTTGCTTTCCCTCCATCTTTTTGTATATAATGACAAAATTATTATACTTCTCTGCGATTTATTTGTCAATACGGCACATATTTTATCTAATCCTCTCCCTTACTGTATGGTTATTATTATGAGATTTGTAAGAAATATCGTTAAAATATTGTCAAACTCTGCAAAGAGGTGTATAATCAGTATGTGATGAAAAACCGGCAGGGAAAAGGAAGTCTACCCTGTAATTTAAATTTAGGAGGCAGAACATGAACAACTTAGTATTGGAAGTAGCAGATGAGATTGCTGTATTAAAAATCAGCAGGCCGGCAGCATTAAATGCATTGAACTCTGAGACATTAGACGAATTAAATGAAGTATTAACCGAGATTGAGGGCAGAGACGATGTGAAAGTAGTCATCCTAACCGGAGGCCCGGACAAGAAAGGCAACGAATTTAAATCTTTTGTTGCCGGAGCCGACATTGCAGAGATGGTGAACTTCACCGCAGCACAGGCAAGAGAATTTGGCATGAAAGCATCTGTTCCTTTCTTTAAATTAATGAACATGAGACAAGTTACCATTGCAGCCGTAAATGGATTTGCCCTTGGCGGCGGATGTGAGATTTCCATGGCATGTGATATCCGCATCGCTTCTGACAACGCTACATTTGCACAGCCGGAATGCGGCCTTGGCATTATCCCCGGATTTGGAGGAACCCAGCGGCTTGCCCGTTTAGTAGGCATGGGACGTGCCAAAGAGATGATTTTCACCTGTGACAACATTGATGCAAATGAGGCTTACCGCATCGGCCTGGTAAACAAAGTCGTTGCAAAGGAAGAATTAATGCCCACCGCAACCGCTATGGCAAAGAAAATCATTTCCAAAGGAAGCTACGCTGTTGCCATTGCAAAAGCTGCTATTAATAACGGATATGATATGGATATTAAAAATGCTGTTGAGATGGAGGCTAACCTGTTTGGCATTACATGTTCCACACATGATAAGGCAGAGGGAATGGGCGCTTTCTTAGAGAAGAGAAAAGCTGACTTAACGGATTTCTAAAGTTATATTTTTACATAAAAACGGAAGGCGTTTTTGCCTTCCGTTTTTATTTTATTTCACATGAAATACGACTTTCTTTACATTTCCTGCCTTGTCTGTTAAAACCAGTTTGTATTTTCCCGGACGTTTTACAACCATGCCGCTTTTTATCGTCTTTCCGTTTAACGTTGCAGACTGTATTCCTGAAGTTTTGTCAAAATAAGTTACTTTTACCTTATTTTTGTATGTCTTGCTTTTTACATTTGTCTGGGGTGCCGTAGTGTCAATGGTAAACTTCACCCTGGTGGTTTTTCCGCTTATCAGCTGTACTTTCATATGATATTCGCCGTCAGTGGCAAAATACCAGTTCTTGTATCCGTCGGTGGATACCGCCATATTCGTCTTCCACACATCGGAGCCGTTTTCCGTAACGGTGACTTTCTTAATCACGCCGCTTGTCCTGATATATGCCTCTTTATGCTGATTGTAAATTTTGTTATTCCTAACGCCAAGAATATCAACGCTGTCCACTCTGCATACGCTTTCATCAAAAACAGCATACAAAGGTTTCCCCCTTTTCACACTCAGCAAATTGAAATCTACCGTCCTGCCGTCCTCCCTGACTTTGCCGTTGGTTTCATATACAGGATACGGAAATGTAACGGAGGCATCCGCAAAGTTTATTTCGCTCCTTTTTTCTGCAAAAGGGCTGTTTTCTCCCTGGCTCTGCCACATCTCTTCTAACTCTGATGAAGTTACCACCGCATATTTTTTATTTAACTCCGAAAAAATCTCCTCTGTATGATTCGCCCTGTAATGCTCACTGTCCTGCATGACTTTGTAATACTGCTCTCCGTTTATTACTACGGACTCAAAAGGTTCCTTTGCAGGCTCCCCGTCAAGCTGCTTAGTCAGCCGGGAAACTTCTTCCCTGGTAAGATAATACCGGCTGTTTTTGTCCACGGATAAATCCTCGTGTACGGTAACGTCTACTTTTGCCCCGCAGCCGGAGAAAGCCAGTACAAAAACTGTCAAAAACAATGGCAGTATCTTCTTATATGGAATTGTTTTCACGAAACGCCTCCTTTCCTTACTAATAACATGATTTTAACACATCTGCCCTTTTAATTCAACCGAGAAAATTTATAAGAATTTCCCCATATTTTTATCGGCAAAAGCCAATTTTCTCAATTTGTGTTTTCCGCCATTGCCCGTAGAATGTATTTTTGACATTTGCAGAAAAACGCATGGTGAAAATCCTCATTGGTATGTTCCGGCAGTTAGCTTTTGAGGAAGGACT
>CANRJF010000136.1 GCA_947630855.1 uncultured Lachnospiraceae bacterium | reverse complement strand
CATTCTCGTGGCGCTTACGCACCACTTCATGCTCATATTGGGGCGGGTCATAAAGCCTTGCCTCCACCGGAATGCAAGCATTCCGTGTAGTCAGGCTTTTGACCCTGGTATCATAAAATATGAATAGTATATATAGAAAATGGGGTGTTAGTGCGTTTTACCCGTTTTGTTTACAGGGAGAATCATATGGAAAAAAAGGCTTTGCATGTATGCATATTGATTATAGCGGGAATGCTTTTATATGCCGCCCTTTCCGCCGCTTCTTATGACCGGGTCAGTTTCAGCCGTACGGAGGAAAAAAAGGCTCAGATATGGGATGACCGTATGGAACGGACAGTGGAGGATGGTGTTTATTATTTTAAGACAGTACTGCCCCGGGAGGGGATTGACGGCATGGTCATCATATACAACACGGTTCACATGAATTTACAGGTGAAGATTGGCGGAGAACTTGTCTATTCATTAGGGGCAAAAGAGGGAAGCGCCATAAAGACCACGGGATATGAATGGAACCGCATTCCCCTGATAAAAGAGGATGGGGGAAAAGAAATCGATTTTATTGTTACGCCGGTATATGCGGACAGCTATCCCGGGGGACAGTTTTATTTTGGAACACGAAGCGATGTGGAAAGGCTGATTCTCAATGAGAGGATGCCCCGTTTTCTGGTGGCTTTTGTGATTCTTCTGGTGGGTATTCTTTTGAAAGTGTATGACTGGCTTATTGTGAGAAAAGAGCAGGAAGGGAAGAATGTGCTTCTTTTGCACTTTTCTGTTTTTGCCATTATGCTGGGGATGTGGTCACTGTGTGAAACCCAGGTGTTAGAACTTGTATTTGAAAATAGCATTATGCTTGTTTTTTTGGACCATCTCCTGCTTATGTGTATGCCAGTGCCCTTTCTTTTATTTCTCAGGCAGATGTATCAGAACAGGGAACATATTCTTTGGAAAATATGCTTTGTGACAAATTTTGCTGTGGTTCTTATCCGCGTATTGATGCAGGCCGTTGGTTTACGGGAACTTAGAGAGACCCTTTGGATGACCCATATATGCTTGGGATTTATGATTCTTATAGTCAGTGCCATGAGCGTTCATGAAATTGTTTTAAATAAAGTGTCCAGACAGTTGAAGGTAAATATATTGTGCGTCCTGGTCATTATGGCGGCAACCATATCGGAACTTTTTGTGTACCGCATCAGCAATAAAAGCACGCCCCTTGGAAGTCTGGGTTTTCTGTTTTACATTATTGTCATGGGGGCTATGAGCCTCAGAAAATCCCGTATGATTATGAACCGGGCCAGGGAAAACGAGATTTACAGAAGGCTTGCTTTTATAGATGAACTGACAGGGGTATATAACCGCACCGCCTTTAACCGGGACAAAGAGAGCCGCATGATATCGACCCAGAAGACAAAGCAGGGAAAAATTCTGCCTACGGTTATGTTTATGTTTGATTTAAACGATTTGAAAAAATGTAATGATACTTACGGCCATGAGTACGGAGACCAGTATATTATCATGGTTTGTGATGTATTAAAGCGTGTTTTTGAACTGGACGGGAAATGCTACCGGATAGGGGGAGACGAATTTTGTGTAATGATGCCCTATGTTTCGGAAAGTGAGATAAAAAATAAACTCACCCGGTTTCACAGGGGAATACGGGATAAAAACCGGGCAGGGTTTGTGGTGGTTTTAAGCGTTGCCGCAGGGTACGGGATTTATGATTCTTCCCTGGATAAGAGCCTGGACGATACCATGCGCAGGGCGGACGAGTTAATGTACCGGGAAAAACAGAGGATGAAAGCCGCTTTATAGTTTTTTTATTGCATTTTTTTAAATTTTTATTTATAATTAAAAATACTAAACTAATCGGACGAAAAGATAAATATGGGTGGTGAGAAAATGGCAGATATATCGGCAGAAGAATTAGAGAAACTGGAAAAAGAATATCATACCGGAGATAACATTGTTGAGACCAGGGATTTTGAGGAGCCAAAGGAGCTGTATGCGAGACTAATCGAAAGTGTACGCAAATACCATCCTTCCACGGACATTTCCATGATTGAGAAGGCGTACCATGTTGCAGATGAAGCCCATAAAAACCAGGTACGCAAATCGGGTGAGGCTTATATCATTCATCCTCTTTGTGTTGCCATTATTCTTGCGGAATTGGAACTGGATAAGGAAACTATTGTTGCCGGACTGCTTCATGACGTGGTGGAAGATACGGTGATGACGGAACACGAGATTGCGGAGGAGTTCGGGGATGAGGTGGCCCTTTTGGTGGACGGCGTTACCAAGTTAGGGCAGCTTTCCTATGACGCGGACAAAGTGGAAGTCCAGGCGGAGAACCTTCGGAAAATGTTTCTTGCCATGGCAAAGGACATTCGGGTGATTTTGATTAAGCTGGCAGACCGCCTGCATAACCTGCGCACCCTGAAATATATGAAGCCGGAGAAGCAGAAGGAAAAGGCAAGGGAGACGATGGATATCTACGCCCCCATTGCCCAGCGTCTTGGAATATCCAAGATTAAGATTGAACTGGATGATTTATCCTTAAAATATTTAGAGCCGGAAGCCTACTACGATTTG
The DNA here is from genome assembly GCA_947630855.1 of uncultured Lachnospiraceae bacterium. Lineage (GTDB taxonomy): Bacteria > Bacillota > Clostridia > Lachnospirales > Lachnospiraceae > Roseburia_B. The sequence continues at coordinate 7,025 of CANRJF010000136.1, read as the reverse complement.
GTGGAGAAAATCGCCCTGCGGAAAAGCATCCGGGACGAGTATGTCCAGGGCTTGGTGAATGAAGTGAGGGAGCATATAGAAAGCGCGGGCATCAAGGCGGATATTTACGGAAGGGCAAAACATTTCTTCAGCATTTATAAGAAAATGGTAAATCAGGATAAAACATTAGACCAGATTTATGATTTATTTGCCATCCGCATTATTGTAGATAACGTGCAGGACTGTTATGCGGCTTTGGGAGTTATTCATGAGATGTATAAACCTATACCCGGGCGCTTTAAAGATTATATTGCCATGCCAAAGCCCAATATGTACCAGTCACTGCACACCACTTTAATAGGCCCCACCGGCCAGCCTTTTGAGATTCAGATTCGCACGGCGGAGATGCACCGCACGGCGGAATACGGAATTGCCGCCCACTGGAAATATAAGGAAGGCAATACCGGCATGAGCGTGGCAAACCAGGAGGAGGAGAAGTTAAGCTGGCTTCGGCAGATTCTGGAGTGGCAGCGGGATATGTCGGATAACAAAGAATTTATGAGCCTGTTAAAAAGCGATTTGGATTTGTTTTCCGACACGGTATTTTGTTTTACCCCTTCCGGGGATGTGAAAAACCTGCCAAACGGCTCCACCCCCATTGATTTTGCTTACAGCATCCATTCCGCAGTGGGGAATAAGATGGTGGGAGCGAAAGTGAACGGCAGGCTTGTGACCATTGATTACAAGATTCACAACGGGGACAGAGTGGAGGTTATCACTTCCCAAAATTCCAAAGGCCCCAGCCGGGACTGGCTGAATATTGTAAAGAGTACACAGGCGAAAAATAAGATTAACCAGTGGTTCCGCAGCGAGTTAAAGGAAGAGAATATTATAAGGGGCAAGGAGTTAATCGGTCAGTATTGTAAATCCAAAGGAATCAATCTTTCGGACATCAATAAGCCGGAATACCAGCATAAGATTTTAAATAAATACGGATTCCACGACTGGAATTCTGCCCTTGCCACGGTGGGACATGGAGGCTTAAAGGAAAGCCAGATTGTCAACCGTATGTACGAAGAGTACAAGAAAGACCATGTTTCCGCCATGACAGACCAGGATGTTTTAGATGCCATGGCAGACGGGGGAACCAAAGAAAGGGCAATTCATGAAAAATCCAAAAGCGGCATTATTGTGAAAGGGCTTTATGATGTGGCAGTGCATTTTTCCAAGTGCTGCAGCCCTGTGCCGGGAGACGAGATTGTGGGATTTGTCACAAGGGGAAGAGGTGTATCTATTCACAGAACGGATTGTGTGAATATTATAAATTTGTCGGATATGGAACGGGTACGCCTGATTGATGCAGAGTGGCAGCAGGGAGCCAGCGAGGGTAGCAACGGCCTGTATTTAGCCGGTATTAAGATATTCGGCCATAACAGGACAGGACTTCTTGTGGATATTACCAGGATATTTACGGAACGCTCCATTGATATTAACAGCGTACATTCCGCCACCAATAAACAGGGAATTGCCACCATTGAAGTTTCTTTTAACACAAAAGGCAGGGAAGAGCTTGAAGGATTAATTGAAAAGGTGCGCCAGGTGGAAAGTATTATTGATATTGAGCGTACCACAGGCTGATAATAGTCTGATAATTCAGAAAAAAAGGAAAGCAAACATAATTATTCACAAAATTGACAGGAACAATTGCAGGCGATATAAGAAATAACATTTTTTATGCATCGTATCTGTGGGGATATTGAACAGATAGAAGAAAGGTAAAAGTATGGCAGAACTGAAAGTAGAGCAGTATGTGGTAGGAGCAGTAATGACAAACTGTTATTTTGCAGTAAATGAGGATACCAGGGAGATGCTGGTGATAGACCCGGGAGATTCGGCAAAGAAGCTGATTGGAAAGATAAAGGAGAAAAAGCTGGCTCCGGCGGCGGTATTGCTGACCCATGGGCATTTTGACCATGCAGGGGGAGCAGAGGAGATTGCAAAGGAATTTGGGATTCCTGTATATGCGGAAGAGCATGAAAAGGAAACGCTGGAAAATCCATCCATTAACCTGTGCGGCATGATAGGGACAAAGGAAGTATACCATGCGGATAAATTTGTAAAAGACGGGGATATTCTTGATCTGGCAGGTTTCTCCATTCAGGTGCTTCATACTCCCGGTCATACAAAGGGAGGCTGCTGTTACTACCTGGAAAAAGAACAGGCAGTTTTTGCAGGGGATACCTTATTCCATGATTCTGTGGGAAGGTCTGATTTCCCGGGAGGCAGCGCGTCAGTGCTGATACAATCCATCAGGGATAAATTAATGCCTTTGCCGGATGATGTAAAAGTGTATCCCGGGCATAACGATATTACCACTATTGGGTGGGAGAGAAAATATAATCCATTTTTGTAGGAGATTTACCATATATGATTACGGTTCAATTGAACAGAGGAGATTTTGAGTACGATATTCACTCTCTGGTAAAAGCCTTTTTTCCCGGGCAGGATGTGCGTGTATTCTCGGAGGAAAAGGAAACGGAGGGGGCAATATCGTTTCATATTGTTATCCGTTATGGAGATAATTCTATTGAGATCTCCCTATACGAGACAGAAGATGGGGGCGGGGAATCTGTTGTCCTGAAACAGGAACCTGTTCTTACAGGAAGTGTGCAAGTGGATTTTTCTGACAGGAAAGGAACCAAAAACCGTCTGAAACAGGAACTTTACCTGCTGTTAAGCAGATACACGAATAAGACTCTCCCCTGGGGAGATTTAACAGGTATCCGGCCTACAAAGATTCCCATGGCTTTTTTGGCACAGGGGAAAGAGGAAGATTTTATTCGTTCTTATATGAAAGAAACCTACTTTGTATCCCATGAAAAAACAGAGTTGTGCATAGAAGTGGCAAAGCGGGAATTAGAGCTGCTCCGGGGTATTGACTATGACAACGGGTACAGTCTTTACATAGGTATTCCCTTTTGTCCCACCACCTGTCTCTACTGTTCTTTTACTTCCTTTCCCCTTTTAAAATGGGAAAAGCGGGTTGACCAGTACCTGGACGCCCTGGAAAAAGAGATAGAATATGCGGCAGAACAGTTTCGTGATAAAAAATTAAATGCCGTTTATATTGGTGGGGGAACGCCTACTACCTTAACGCCTGCCCAACTGGAAAGACTTATAAAGAAAATAAAATCAAGTTTTAATTTATCCCATTGCCTTGAGTTTACCGTGGAAGCAGGACGGCCGGACAGTATTACCAGGGAAAAATTACATGTATTAAAGGCTCAGGGAATTTCCAGAATTTCTATTAACCCTCAAACCATGAAGGAGGAGACTCTCCGTATTATTGGCAGGGGCCATACCGTAAAACAGGCGGTAGACAGTTTTTATCTGGCAAGGGAACTGGGATTTGATAATATAAATATGGATTTAATTTTAGGGCTTCCCAACGAAACTATCAAGGATGTTGAACTTACCATGCAGGAGATAAAAAAACTTGCCCCGGATAATCTGACGATTCATTCCCTGGCGTTGAAACGGGGGGCAAGGCTGAATATGTTTCGGGAGGAATACCAGAACCTTACGTTTGAAAATACATGGGAGACCATAGATTTGACGGCGGCGTATGCAAGGGAAATGGGGTTGAGCCCCTACTATCTTTACCGTCAGAAAAATATGGCGGGGAATTTTGAGAATGTGGGATATGCCCTGCCGGGGAAGGCGGGGGTGTACAATATTCTGATTATGGAGGAAGTGCAGACCATAGTGGCATTGGGGGCAGGTTCAATCAGCAAGCGGGTATATCCCGACGGTCGGATTGAACGGTGCGAAAATGTCAAGGATGTTGCCCAATATATTGAGAGAATCGGGGAAATGATAGAAAGAAAGCGTGTATTGCTAAGTGATTAAAAATTCAGAATTTGGACCAAATTGTTGAGTATGCTGTGGATTTTGGGTACAACAAAAATGCCGAAAGTCCAACAAATTAAAATACACATTTTTTTAGAAGCCCCCAAATAACTTAAAATATCCCTATTCCGCCACAGGCATCACAATCCTCGAACAGTATTTCCCTGGATCAATCTCCCGCCCGGTATAAGGAGCCACGATACCGATTGCACGGGGCGGTGCGGCAGGGGTAAGCCCGCGCTTCTTCGCTTCACTGCCAAGCGTAAGCCACGCTTCGTCCAGGCGGCTGTAATCGCCGTAAACTAAGACGGAGAGTACCCTGCAGGAAGGAAACCGGATAGCACATTCGGGCGCACTTTCGGGGAGGACGGGTACACAGACCTGAAACGGAAAGGGTTCAGAGGAAATCCGCCCTTCCAGATAATCGGTACGCTCACTTACGATAATAAGCGGCTCCTGCGCCAGCATATATCCGTTTTCAATACATTCATGGAAAAAGGCATATGTGGCGTCATATTTTTCCTGAACCGTCAGTCCGGTGTACCTGCGTGTGCAGCAGACGGTTTCGGGAAGCGTCATGATCTGTACGGATATGTCGGGGGTTGTCATCGCCCGAATCCGCAGTTCTTCCACATTTCTTTGTAATAAATTCAGCTTGTTCTCCAGAATGGCAAGCAGTTCCTTTGCCTCGCCGCCCTGTGCAAAATAGATGGCTGTTTCCTCATAGTCAAATCCCATTGACTGAAACTGCTGTATCTGTAAAATGCGGGAAATATTATGGTTGTCATAGTACCGTCTTTTGCTTTTCGGAGCTATGTAGGCGGGGGTAAGCAGACCCCTTTCCTCCATGCGCATGAGGGTGCTGCGGGAAAGCCCGCAGACCTCCGCTGCCTGTGTGATCGGGAAAAGACCTTTGATATGATTGTCCATAGAAACTCCTTTCTCATATAAAAGAGTATACATGCTTTTACTGATTTTTGTCAATAAAGTCCAGAATAGACCATATTTTGAAAAAAATATGATATAAATCGAAAAAATTTTCAAAAACTACTTGATTCGTTCATGGGTGAACGCAGTATTATATATATGAAAAATGATACATGCGAGGAAAATGTAATGCAGATAGCAATATGTGATGATGAACAAAAAGAGTTGAAAGTCATTCGGACAGCTTTGGATACTTATAGGGAAGCACATCCTGAATATTCTTTTGATATTGACGAATACAGCACGGCGCTCGACGTCCTGCATGCGGTGGAGGCATTTGCGCTGAACGCCACTCATTACCTGCTCAAGCCGTTTTCGCAGGAGCAGTTTGATGAGGCGGTTGACCGTGCCGTAAAGAAAACAGAGGAACGGGTTTTCCTCTCCCTTGCCTGTGCGGACGGCATGCATCGGGTTTGTATCAGCGAAATTGCATCTGTTGAGTCGCAGAGCCATTATTTGAACATTCATCTGCCTTCCGGTGAAGTCCTGCGGCTGCGCATGAAACTGTCAGAGATGTTTGAGGAGATACAAGAGTACCCGGAATTTTTCAAGGTGGGAGCCTCTTATATTGTAAATTTCCATTTTGTGCGGAGCGTTTCCAAAAACACGATAGAAATGCTAAGTGGCGCCACAATACCTGTTCCGAGGAGGAGTATTGACGAGGTGCAGAAAAAATATATGGAGTTCTGCCGGAAGGAGGTTACCAAATGAATCCACTGTATCGTATTCCGGCACTTATTCTTACAGCATTCTGCCATGCTGTCGTTGCATACCATTCGTTAGAGCAGAGGTACACAAAAAAGAAATTTTTAATTTATAGTATCCTGTATATTGTCTGCTTTGTCGGTTTAAGCATTTGCGCGTATTTTGCGAAAGGGATGGCGTCACTTTTAGTATATGTGGGAGTTGTCATATCCCTATTTCTTTTTTTCTGTATTGTTTCATGGGACAGTTTTCCCAAAAAGTGTTTTATATATATCACTTATTTTGGTCTGTGGACTGTCGTGGACAATATCATGAATTTGACACTTCATTTATTTCTGCCGCAGATTTCCGAAGTGGCAGAATATTATATGGTAGTTGTGCTGCGCAACGTGTGTCTGCTGTTGTTGCTGTTCCTGTATGAGAAGTATGTGGCGGCAATGATTTGTTCCCTGACGGTCAGCGGCAAAAACTGGTGGAGGCTGGCGCTGATTGCTGTGCTGTTTTATGTGTTACAGTTTGTGGTATACATCTGGTATCTTAATAATGTCATGTCGTATGCGTTTCTGCTTTTGTCCTTTGTTACACTCACCATTGTGATGTGTGCGGTATATGGCGTTGTCCTCAGTTATATCGATTACATGAAAAAGGATGCCGAGTCTGCCCTAATCCGTCAAAATGCAGAATATCTTTCCAAACGCCTGTCTGTCATGCAAGATGAGGAGGCAACCTATCGCAGGTTCCGTCACGATATGCGGCACCACCTTGTGACGATTGCGGAATATGCAAAAACAGGCGACACCTCTGCTATTCTTTCTTATATTAAGGAGTACGACGCTGAAATTTCGGAGACGGCAGTAAAGCAATACTCGGTAAATGGGACGGTCAACATCATTCTATCCGTCTATGCAGGCAAGACAAGGGAGAGCGGCATTGATTTTTCGGTCAGATGCAATGTGCCGAAAGAACTGAAGGTGCGGGAAATCGACCTGATTGCCCTTTTGGGAAACCTGATTGAGAATGCCCTGCACGGGTGTCAGGAGTCGGGGAAAGAAAACAAAAGCATCAAAATCTATATCCGGATGCAGAATAGCATGCTGATGATTCTGTGTAACAACACCTGCCCGTCGCATCTGAAACTGTCAAACGGTCTGCCCGTAGGAAAAAGCATCGGCATTTCCAGTATGCTTTCCGTCTGTCAGAAATATGGCGGGAATCTGGAATATAAGATAAAAGAGGAAAACTGCTCCGCCTACGTTGTCCTGCACGTATAAGCATACTTATACGCCTTTGTCAACATTTTTTTAAAAATTTTTAACCAATTTTGCCTAAAAAAGGTAACAATTCAGATACCTTGCTATGAAATGCACTACCTGAATCCGTGAACCTGACCACAAAAATATAATGGCAAGTCAATTTCTGCCACAGTCCACCATAAATCTCATTAG
>CANRJF010000135.1 GCA_947630855.1 uncultured Lachnospiraceae bacterium | reverse complement strand
GAAGAAATCAAGTTGAAAAAATCTGAGCTGGAAAGTTTTAGCGGATTAGAAAATATTACTGTAAAAATAGAGGAGGCATAAACCATGGATGTTAGAAATCTTACCTGTATCGGCTGCCCTTTGGGCTGTGCCCTTACCGTAGAAATGGAAAATGGAGAGGTGTTAAGCGTAAGCGGCAACACCTGTAAGCGTGGGGATGATTACGCCAGAAAGGAAGTGACCCATCCCACCCGTATTGTTACCAGCACCGTTGGCGTTACAGGCGGCGACCTTGCCATGGTATCCGTAAAGACACAGAACGATATCCCCAAAGAAAAGATTATGGATATTATGAAGAGCATTGAAAACATTAAAGTGGAGGCTCCCGTACATATCGGGGATGTGATACTGGCTAATGTTGCCGACACAGGCGTCAATATGATTGCCACAAAAAACATAAGGAAAGTGTAAGAACACGGCGGGCAGCCTGATAAGGCTGCCCGTGATATATACATATATATGGTGGTTATTTTTCAATCAAATCTTCCATTGTGCAGCCAAGAACTTTGGCTAGACGATACAAGGTATCCGCACTTGCCTTGTTAATGTTTTTGTTCCGCTGTTCATACATCTGAATCGAACGAAGACTGACACCAGAACATTCTGATAACTCTGCCTGCGTAAATCCATATGCTGTGCGGATACGTTTTAAATTTGTTTCAAAAAAATATTCCTTTATTCGTGAATCTGCGATATCAACAAACTTTGTTATATCTGCTTCGTGGAGAGTATAGTACATTCTCTGCAACTCCTCAAAGGATATAACCTTGAAAATATCGCCATACTTTCTGCCTGAATACCATTGATAATAGGCAGCAGCCCATCCTATCCAATATTCCCTGGAGCGTCCGAAATTTGTCTGCGGTTCTATTTGAAGTTCCCATCCTCTTGTCTCTGCAACGATCTCAATAACAATTTCAATACCGCTTTTTCCTGCGAGGCAGGCAGGTTCGCCATTTTCCATTCGTTTGCTTACAGAACTTGCAATAAACAGTTTCACAAAGTCATTTCCGGGAATACCGCAAGTATTGACTGCATAATCAAAGGCATCACCAACTACTGACTGTGCTTTACTCAAATATATTTCCTGGTATGCGTGGGTCATCATTTTTTATGCTTCCTCTCATAATATCCTGAATATACAATCCGTCAATTTCTTCCTCAAGCATTTCCTGATAAAGCCGATTAGCTTCATCATTTCTGGCTTTGCGGAAAACATAATATTGGTCTTTCTTTGCAATATCAAAGCCTTCATATTTCAATTTGGAAAATGCAAATTTTGATTTAATGACGACTTGTTCGCCTAACTTTCCAAGCTGCATAGCTCGTGCAAGCTGTTCTACGGAAATACCATTATTAAGAAATGACTCTGCGTAATCAAAATAGGAATCGTCTGCACGGTAACCTATAATCAAGTCAAAAGCATTCACATTAACGCTAAAATTATCAATTAAATATTGCTTTGCCCGTCTTGCCACAGGAGTTTTAATAGAAAACAATCGATGTTCCACCAAAACAGCAATCCAATTGAGAATACTATAATCGGAACTGTTCAAATTTAAAATCTTCAAGTATTCGGTATCCAGTGTGTAGCGGTTAGAAAAACCATCGCGCATTGAGGACACTGCCCATTCTTTTGCAAGTTCCTCACTTTCCGTACAGTAAAAGCCAAGGCCAAAATCATTGTTCTTTTTTCCTTCACCGAAAACCGGCTGTTCCACATTTTTTTCTGAACCATGGTATATAGTAATTATCTTATCCATTTTCCAGACCTCCGTTTACCTTGGCATTATTATATCACTAAAGTGATAGCAAATCAACATCAGCACTACCAAAAACTCTTTTGCTCTTGTATAAGTATAAGTTCTGATTTGTGCGCTCAAAACAATCATGGTAAATCTGCGCTAAATGCAGAAGTCAGCAGAGACCATAGCAGCCGGGAGATGAAGAGTCGAATCAGCAGGAGTCCTTAATACAACAGGGAAAGGAGGAATGACCATTGACAGCAGAAAACGTTGAAAGAAATGGCTGCCTGCAAAGGGATAGTGCGGAACACAAAGAGTATACTGAACGGTACGTACGGTGCTGTGAGAGGACAGAGGCTAGTCACCCCTTCCTGCTCAATCGGAGCGTAGACCTTGCGCTCTCTGTACTCCCCTCCGCATCAGCTTTCGCTCATGCGGTTTTTGTTAAAGCCCCTGCCGGAGATTATTGCAAAAAATAAGCCGACATCCGATACAACTTTTTCATAAAAGTTTCGACTGTCGGCTTACGTATCTGCCCTCACAGACATTTACGGTTTTGCTCACTTGTTACGCAAAAAGCTTTGACATTTTTAATCTGCCACAGCCTATAACAAACTTGAATTTATTTCGATCTATGTAAGTTGTTTCAAAAAATCTTCAAAAATGTCTGCATCCATAACAAACTTATGAAAAGAAATTGCAAATTCCTTCAGCATTTTTTTCGAGGAAGAATACATACAGAATGTATCCGCTTCACAGTCAAAACAAAACTTTCCGCCAGAATCCATTCCTTGCTTCTCGGCAAACGCAACTGCGATCTCTTCCCAATCATATCCATTTCCCAACATGTGATTCCTAATAAAGCAATCATCATTCAACAATCCTGCATCTAAGCTTAATGTATATCTCCCATGCTCTGACATCCAGCGAAATGGTGCAATCGTTTCCTTCAGCTTTTTATCCAAATCTCTCGGCATCGGGTATTCGGATTTCCGTTCCTCGACTATCTGTTCATAGTTTAGTTCTATTCCTTGTTTTTCAAGCAATGAACGAATCTTCACTTCTATATCTATGCCTCCATTCATAGTCCAGTAAGGAATTCCGGCTTGCTCCAATTCGATACATTTCTCTTTTGTAATATAAAGTTTTTCTTTCCCTTTCCACATATGCCCAACATGAGACAAAAAAGAAATGTTTTCATAATCAGAATCCCTCCACATATCATAATGTGGATTGCTGAAAATAACCCGCCAGCGTCCGTTCTCAAAAAGCGAATGTCCTACATGCTCAGGCGCAAACATTCTCTCTGAATCTATTATCCTTTCAGGATTTTCGGGTATCTCCCCGGTATAAGAAAATACTTCCACCAAATCTACATGCCCGGTCTGTATTTCAATTAAACGCCCGAAAGCATAAATATCATCCATACGGAAATGATATTTTCTATAATCAAGGTAATCATCCATTTTAGTCCATTTTTGATACGATGGCAGAAAAAGGGGAATCGTAAAAATATCACCCGGATTAATCTCTATTGTCTTTCTTCCCATAACCAAAACTCCTTTATCAATACCAATTTGTCACCCATGAATATTTTATCACATAAGCCATTAGATATCATTCTTATACAGCATTAAATATTACAGTTTTGTACTTGCTTCTTTATACCACACATCTCCTCCAAATTTTCCCTCTGTGCAGGGGATAATTCCCTCGGCTTGCCTATGCGAATGTATTTCTTAGGCATCTCATAAGTCTTGCTGATTTCCATCCACCGCTTGATACGGAAAACATCAGGAAACTCCTGCACCAGCGCATCCATTTCCCTAATCCATGCAGGATTAACACTGTAAACCGTAGCCATTTCCTCATCCGCATCCCGTTCTGCCCTCGGCACATATGAAAACGATGAAACAAGGGAGATAGGCGGGGAAAATCTGCGCACACTGGCAGAATACTACCATTTGTCAGAGAATTACCTGCTTGGGATAACGGACACCAGAAAAACAGCCGACGCTGACCTGTCTGTGCTGAAGCTTGATGATGATACCGTAGAGTTTCTCAAAAACAAGCATTTCAACCACCGTCTGCTGTGTGAGATTATCAAGCACCCTGCCTTTGAGAAATACATGGCAGACATTGAAATATATGTCAACGGGATTGCCACGATCCAGATACACACCCTTTTTTCCGGCACGTCATACTGTCTGACCTTAGTGAAATCATCAAAGACCTGCGGAAATCCCACGCAGGGGAAACAGAAACCGCACCTGCATCCTCTATTGTTGAAGACATTAAGAGTGACCTTGAAGCATACAAAAATTTCAAAAGGAGTGCAGCCGAAAAAGACTTTGCCCTCATGTGTAAACGCTGGAACATAAATTATTCCAAAGTTCCCGATGATGAAAAAATGGTTGTAATGCGTTTCCTCCACAGGTCTAAGAATTACCAGAAACATTTCCTGTGATGAAACAGAAAAGACATGATATGTGAAGAAACTGCCAATTTAGCACTTATACTCGGATACGGAATCCTCATGCGGATAACATCTCTTTAGTTAATCAATTACCAATCGCCCCCCCTTGTCCATCTCCACATAAACAGGATTAGAAATCTGCTCATTCTCTGCCAAAGCAGAAAGTATATCATAATGTTGCTCCGTCAGCTTAGGAACATCTTCTTTTTTAAAAACAAAGTAATGGCTATCTATTGGTATGACAAATGATTTGTCGATTAACTCAATCGGGTACATTTTATCAAGTGTGGAAATAATTTTAGCATCATTCTCGTTAAAATCATTTTCATCCAAATCAACTTGGTATTCTCCTTGTAGTATTCTTTCTTCTTTTGCCTTCCACAAATTCATTAAGTGTGTCAGTTCTGACAACTCGCTTTCGGACAAAACCTGGACAACAAAAGCACATTTCTTCGCCCTGTCATTATTGATAGTATCCTTTCCCAAATTGTAACTCTCGTCCGCAGCCCTGTTGAATTCTTCCCTGTCTTTTGCATAATCTCCCCACACCTGGCTAAAAACGGGACCTCTTTTATAACCCCTCAAGTGACTAAAATCCGGCTCTTCTCCAGAAACTTTTGAAAAGCATTCATAGAAAAAAAGAAATTTCTGAAGCTTAAGAGCAGCGTTGTATTCGTTTTTACTGTTATGGAGCAGCCAGCCGCTTAAACACCGTTTGCGCTCATTCGAATCAACCATTTAACCATCCTCCTCACTTATCAGAAACTATGCCTTATTGTAAAAAGACAATATATTTTTAAAACTTTAACTAGCCGCCACCATAGCCCCCATATAATCCCCATTTCCCGACGGAAAATCTTCCAGCATGGAAATCATAAAATGAAAATTTTTCAAAATCTCCTCATTGCTTAAACGCTTTCTCTGATAAATATAATCCAACATATAATAGGAAAATGATGTGGAAAAGAAATCCACGCAGAACGTCCACTCCTTTTCATGTAATTTCATATAAGTTGTATCCTGGCTTTGCACAAACCGCTGCATCTGACGCTCCATGGGCTTCTTTATGCTTTTTAATATCTTGGGCCATTCAATTTCGTGCACAACTTTTTCACAGAAAAACCTTTCCTTCTGAATCACGTTTGTAAGCTGCAGCACCCAATTTTCCAGACTGGTATTCTCATCACAACACACTTCTTCCGCAAAATCTTGTATTGCAATCCATTCCAGCACATCATAAATATCTTTAAAATGATAATAAAAACTCTGTCTGCTCATGTTCGTGGCAGCCATAATATCATTGATTGTAATTTTCCGAATCTCCTTATGATGCATTAACTCCTTAACACAATCTGCAATTTTTCTCTTTGTTGAATAGCACATATATTATCCCCCCTTCAACTTATACCGATAAAATTGTTATTGCTACATTTCCCAAACACCGGAATGAGTAGTGGAAATTGCGATAGCTCCTGCATTCAGTGCCGCCAAAACATCTTCCTTCTCCGAAATCAGCCCTCCTGCAATAATTGGAACCCCTAATTTTTTTACCATTTTCGTAATAATCTTAGGCATTAACCCCGGGAGAATTTCCACGATATCCGCAAAATCTTTTATATGCAGATTCATATTGTCCATCACCTTAGAATCAATTACGAAAATACGGTACACCGTACTTAATGATAATTCTTTTGCCCGTTTTATCTGCTCAAACCTGGTGGAAATGATTCCGTCAGCCCTTGTATAACGGGAGATAAAATCCACTGCCTCCACTTTCGCGCTTAACCCGGCGACCAAATCCATATGTACCACCACTGTCTTTCCCGCATTTTTCACCTGTTCCACAATTTCAGCTATGGTACAAACATCCCCATATAATACAAATACCACATTACAGTCCCCGGAATTTAAACACTTCCTCAGCCCCTCTTCATCTTTAATGGCTGCAATAATAGGATTGCTGGTGACTGCATCGTAAAACTCCTGCTTCATCCAAATCTCCTTTCTGTATATTCTACGGGATTTCACTTATTTTTATTCCGGCGGAGTACCCTTTTAGAAAACCACTGTCAAATCCTTGTATAAAAAAAGAGCATGATTATAAAATAACATTTCTGTTATGTATAACCTGCTCTTTTTCTCTCGGTTTACATATGATTTCCTATGAAAAGGCACCTGAAATTTCGATATACCTATTATACCTTTTTTCGACAAAAAATGCAATGTGAAATTTCAAAATTATTACCATTTAATTTATACTCCAGAGCATACACATTTGCCAAACGATTTGCTATCCCCATTGAAATAGAGAATGCCTGTTGGCAAATCATTTAGCTCACTGGTATAGCTTATCATCTGCTTTCTTCTGGAATTTATCTGACTGAACAATAAAACGCTCGTGAGTGCCTCCCCCCACATTTCCCTTCTCGTCAGACACCTCCACATGAAACATAAGCCTTCTCCCTTCTATCTCCACCAGCCTGGTTTGGCAGAAAACTTTCATTCCTACCGGTGTGGCTGACATATGTTTCACATTCAAACTTGTCCCCACAGTGGCACATCCCTCTTCCAGTTCCGGCGCCACGCTTTTCCATGCCGTCTCCTCAATAAAAGCAATCATCGCAGGGGTGGCAAGAACTTTAAGCGTACCGCTTTTTAACGCCTCTGCCGTATCTTTTTCCGTTACCACCATTTCCTGTTGGCCTACAATTCCTTCCTGTAACATTTTATCCTCCTTAATATTTTTTTAAATCTCACATCTGCTGTTGTCAAAACAGTCCGTTTACCGCTTCCGTAAAAATCTGCTTATCAATTTCCGTCATGGAAGAATACAGTTCCTTTAACTCCTGAGGCGTCACAAACATTGCAGCACAAACTTCCTCCTCCTGCAGCCTTACCTCTTCCATCTTCACTTGGGCTTCCACCAGAAATACCTGCATAAATAAATGGTACTTTTCATAGTACACCCTTTTTAAAAAAGTAACCTGCTCCCTGGAAGCCCTGATTCCGGTTTCTTCCTCTAATTCCCGCAGCAGCGTATCCATAGGTTCTTCCCCTTTTCTGGAACCCCCTCCTGGAAACTCCCACATTCCTGCCATGGTCTTTTGGGGGCTTCTCTTTGTCACAAGATAACAGCCGTCTGCCCACACAACGGCGGCAGCAGCCATAAGATATTCCCCTTCCTTAGCCTTTTCCCCCCGGACTAAGGTTCTGCCGGTTCTCCTGCAATCCTGGTCAAAAATATCTGTAATCTCCCTCTTCTTTGCCATTCCATCCCCTTACCTTCCCATCTCATCAAATTTTTGAAACTCTGCCCCATCCTGCTACTGGGGATACACCAAACGCTCCTGTGAAATATTAAGAAGCACTTCATCATAAAACTTTCCGGCAAGATAATTTGCCATAGGAAGATTCATATCCAGATAATTACCGCAGTCCCTTGCCGCAGCGCCGGGAACTTCATCTTTGTAATCCCGGATAAACAAAAACATCTCCTTTAAAAGCTCCACAATGTCTTTTGACTCGTAATCCCCTGCCAAAATCAGATAAAAACCTGTGCGGCATCCCATAGGGCCAAAATATACCGTCTTATCTCCATAATCTTTATGATTCCGCAAAAAAGTTGCCCCTAAATGCTCAATGGTATGGACTTCCGCCGTATTCATCACCGGTTCAAAGTTGGGGCGCGTCATCCGTATGTCAAAAGTGGTCACAACCTCCGCTCCCACATGGTCTTTTCTGGAAACATACACCCCCGGTAACAATGTTAAATGATTTACCGTAAAACTTGCTATTTTTTCCATTACAATCTACCTGCCATTTCTACAATTAATTTTACAGAATGTTCAATTGCTTTCGCCTCAAAAGCAGGGTAATCCATCTCGGCGCTGTCGTCCGCCTTATCGGAAATTGCCCGTACAATCAAAAACGGAATATCGTTCAAATATGCTGCATGGGCAATGGCTGCTCCCTCCATCTCCGTGCAGTACCCCTGGAAAGTTTCTGTCAGCCACTGTTTTTTCTCTTTGCTGCAGATAAACTGGTCTCCCGTAACCACTCTGCCCTCATAAACGGAAATATCCGGGTTTACCTTCCGGCAGCTTTCCTCCGCCAGCTTACGCATTTTTTCATCCGCAGAAAAAGAAAATACTTCCATGCCGGGAATTTGTCCCGGTTTATAGCCAAATACAGAGGCTTCCATATCATGCTCCACCGCATCCGTGGCAAGAACAATATCCCCGATATCAATTTTCGCCTGAAGGGAACCTGCAATTCCCGTGTTAATCACATGGCTTACAGGAAATGCATCAATCATTGCCTGGCTAGTACATGCGGCATTTACTTTACCCACGCCTGCCTGGACAACCACCACCGGCGTACCGTTTAAAGTGCCTTCATAAAATTCCCTGGATGCCTTTTTCACCACTTTTACATCCTGCATCATCTCCTTTAATTTTGCCACTTCCTGGTCCATCGCTCCAATAATTCCAATCATTTTCTTTTATCCTTCCTGTTTTATTTTTTACGCAGGGAAAGAATCGTCTCCCCCATCAGATTATTAATCTTCATCTGCTCGTCCGTTAATTCGTATTTATAATCCGTACTTCCCGAATCATCTGACAATGTAAGGCTGTCATCTTTTGCATAATAACGTTCTTTTATCTGAAGCACTACTGTGCCGTCCTCCGAAAAAATGTACTGATAGCTGTCCCCGTCTCTTCCAATCTGATATGTGCCAGTAAAATATTCTCCGCCGGCAAGACCGTCTGTCCCACTTAGCAGCTTTAACATCATTGGCTGCTGCTCTTCCTCTACATTTTCCGAGAAAAAAGTAAGGTACACATACCGCCCTTTCTGTTCCACCTGATAATCCGTATAACTGTAATCCTCCGGCAGTTCCCTGCTGGTGTCGTCAAAACATATCCGCAGCAGGTTTCCGTTTTCACCCTTGGAAAACTCATAAACTCCCGATTGTACCACCTTTAGGGTACTGTCTTTATAAAAAATAAACTCTATATTCTCCGTGCCCTCTAAAACATACTCCCCCTCAAATATAATTTCGGATTTGGGATATTCCTCACTGCTGCCGCAGCCGGACAACAGCATGGCACATAAAAATCCCAAAATCAGAAATACGGCACTCCCTTTCCCCATGGCATTCCCTCTCTTTTATGATAAAACCTGTTTTTATTATACAATCATCCATGGATTCCTGCAACAAAAAAAAATTTTATGCAATATATGATAAGTTAGGAAATAACTCACAGAATAATATTTTTTTATTTATAGAAAATAAAACTGTAATTAAAAAATGTTACTATTCACGGCCCGGGGGCCGCTCATAGCAACAATTCGGGGCGATATTGAAAGTTTTGCTGCGCAAAAATCGCCCCTCACTCCTGAATCATGT
>CANRJF010000134.1 GCA_947630855.1 uncultured Lachnospiraceae bacterium | reverse complement strand
TCGAACAGACCCATATAATAAAATTTTGTTTCTGCATCACTTTTCTTTACCAATAAATGCTTACGTGGCGCCGTAATCACCTCTTCCATATAAGAACTGCCAACTCCTCTACCAATCTGTGAATTCCACCGAAAGATCATATTATCTTCAAATATATCTGCATAATCCGGTTTCCCATCTACATAACTCTTTGCGTCATCTTCATTTTCTTCCTTATGGTATGTGACAAAAATAAAGACATCCTCCTCCACCCGCTTCATTCCATACATAGTAGAAGACAAATCTCTTCCACAATTCATTAGTAAACTTACATCTCTTCTCGAATACTTTTCATACAACACAAAAGGACTTCCCATCATCTGTCTACCTGCAAATTTATCTTTATATCTTCTGAGTCCAACTTCAATAAGATCGTCAATCTGCTTATAAAATTCCCTGTGCTGCAATCTTTTTGCAAATCCACTCATTCTTTGAAGTGTTCTCGGCTCATTGTAATCCACAATATCAATTTGACAATATCTCTTATATTCCTCCTCTTTGCTGACGAAATGTCCTTGCAACACATCCACAGCATTCTCAAAGGATGGCATATCTATTGCATATCCGTATTTTTCCTGAAACTCACTTTTTATGTTTTCCACTTGAATCTCTTCATTGTGTAAAAATCGTTTTAAAATTTCAAGTTCGTATGGTCTTGCTCCTGAAATCACTGTTTTAGACAAATATTCCAAAGTTATCATTTCCTGCTCTGTAATCTTTCCCAGATACAGTTCGCTTTCCATTGCTTCCAAAAATGATTGGTAAGTCTTATATTCTCTAATAATTACAAGCGGGTCCACCTCTCCATTTTCATAAAAATCAAGAAGATATGGAATTCTTCCTAAACGATTTTTCAAAGTTTTATAACTTTCTCTAATAATTACTTTTATTCCTTTCATTTTGTCAATCGATGCAAAGATCTTCTCCTTTGCCACCTCATCAAAATGCACGGTTGACGCTCCCGGAATCTGGCTATTGCCGCTGATAACATACTTACGAATTGTATCTGAATTATAGGTTCTATCCCCCGATAATGCTATTGGAATCATAAAATTATTCTGATAATTTCCAATAAAATCAAGCACAACAACATATTCTTTACCATCTGCTTTACGCAATCCTCTACCCAACTGCTGAATAAAAACTATTGGAGATTGCGTTGGACGAAGCATAATAACCTGATTCACCTCGACAATATCAACACCTTCATTCAGAACTTCCACAGAGAAAATATAATCTAAAGGCTGCATATCCTCTGTTGCATCCTCTTCATTCATTGCCAACCGCTCAAATGCATTAGATCTTTCATCTTCCGAAGCACTTCCGTTTAACGCAATTGTTCGATATCCTGCTGCATTAAACTTTGCAGACAGTTCCTCCGATTCGTCTATTCTACTGCAAAATACCAGGCCCTTTACACGCTCTCCGCTATATCCATAATAATTGGCCTGTTCTAAAATATGTTTTACCCGCTCATTACCAGTTAAAAGATGAAACGCTCTTTCCGATATCTTTTTCTCTTTTATTTGCTTTTCGCCTATCAAAGAAATATCACTAATTCCGAAATAATGAAATGGACATAAAAGACCTTCTTCCATTGCTTGCTGTAATCGAATTTCATAAGCAATCTGATAATGAAATATCTCATATATATTTCTACCTTCGACTTCATCATCTCTTTTGTCAGGAGTAGCCGTCATTCCAAGCCACAACTTAGGTCTGAAATACCGCATAACTTTTTGATATGTATCAGCCGAACTATGATGTGCTTCATCCAAAATAATACAATCAAATTCATCTGGTCTATATTTTATTAAATGTTCTTCACGATTTAATGTTTGTACCATCGCAAACACATAATCTTTTTCATAATCATGATAGCCGGCACCTACAAGTCCCATAGAAACAGACTTGTCAAAAACTCGTTCATATGACCTCTTTGTCTGCTTTGCCAATTGTCCTCTGTGGACAAGAAATAATACCCGTTTAAAACCAAGTTCCCTCATCGCAAACGCAGAAGCATATGTTTTTCCGGTACCTGTCGCAGAAATAAGAAGTGCTCTTTCTTCTCCGGCCTCAAAAATCTTTCTTAAATTCGTGATAAATTCTACCTGCATAGCATTTGGTCTTAATCTATACTTTTCAATAGATGGTATCTCATCTTTTTTTGCAATTTCACGCTGACGCTTAATGATACTATACTTTTCTTTATAATTCTCGTAAAAAATCTCAAATGATAACGTATACCTTGAATTCCAAAGCTCATAAAACTCCGCAACAATATTGTTTGCCATTTCTCCTTCTTCTGTGGATACCACTTTCATATTCCATTCACGGTTACTGGTCAATGCAGCACTTGTAATATTGGCACTTCCAATTATGATTTGATAAATTTCCTCTTTTTTAAATATATAGCCTTTTGTATGAAAGCCTTCTCCCGCAGATTCTACATCATACATCCTTAATGTTATATTCGTAAGCCCATGCAATCGTTCCAAGGCTCTGGGATCGCTGAAATTCAAATAATTGGTTGTAAGAATTTCACCTTTGACACCCCTTTTCTCAAGTTCTTTTAACGTCTGTAACAATGGCGTTATTCCACCCAGTGTAATAAATGCTACACTAATCTGAAATTGATCACATGCCAAAAGTTCATCCTCTATCGACGATAATACCTTTTTTCCTTCTTTATAATTATTAGAAATAAATTGTGGCTTATATGCAAGATTTGACGCAGATCTCCCATTTATAAACGCTGTTTCAAAGCCACTTCGTAATTCTGATATTTTCTCCTGGGTCATTTTTATTCCTTATTTTTCTCCTCTGTTGCTCACTGATATTAAACTTTTTTAAGACAATTACTCCCTTACAATTACAATTGTTTTTTAGTTTTATTTTTTATACGCAAACTTGCTTCTATGTGCATTATCCAATGTCTTGAAAACGGCATTTGTATTAAGCCTTTAATATCTTTTTGACACCAATAATCAATCAGCCAGATTGCATTTTCATCTGTACTTACAACATTCAGACTTTTCAATTTTTCTTTTTTATCATCTGTTATTTTCTTCTTCAAATCCTTATATGATAAACTACAAATTATTTTTTCGGTACTGTCTTTGACTTCTGTAATATATGAATAAAGCTCCCTTAAGTTAAGTTTTTCTGAAAAATCAGCAATCTGCTGCTTTACAAGCTCATTTCCAGTTGTAACAATAGGTGAGTTAATACGTTTTTGATAATCCTCTAAAAAAAGACCTGCTCATCTCCATATATTAATGAATGTGCCACTATATCCTCTATACGAAAAATGTGCCATATCGAATACGCAATAGTTTTACAATGATATCCTTTGGCATTTATAAAGGGAATGGCATTAAAATCTTCCCTGCTCAATTCTTCATAAAAAGAAAATAAAACATCCATTAATTGTCTACGCAAATCAAATAAAGTTTCAAATCCATCCACATAGGTGCTTTCTTTCTTTAATTGTGTCTGTAATGCTTTATTCAATTCCGACCACTCTTTATTCATAGGAATTATCCCCTTATCTACAACAAATGCTTTTAAATCAACTTATACACCTTTATCATTTGACACCTCATATTCCTCAACCTCTAAATTTTTCTGCCCCTTTATCACAGTCTTGTATTCATCAATCTTTTTCTTATCATAATAAACAACATTTCCTAACATACTATTTCTCCTCTGTTCGCCCAATACAAATTATAATATATCCTATTAAAGAAAAGTAGGGCAGCCTTATCTGCCCCTATGCTTTTCTTTCCTTTTCTGCTGTTTCAGCTCAAACTGCCGCTGTTTCTCTGCTTCCCGCTGTTCCCGGCTCACAATTCTGCGTTCAGTTTTCAACTGCTCCTGCTGTAATTTCAAAGCCTGTTGCGATTTTGTACCTATTCCGGTACTCTGTATTTGTTTGCGCACTTCACGCTGTACCCGTTTAGGATTGCGCCCCATTTCTTTTACATCAGTTGCCACAGTCGGACTAAATCTTAACTGATAATAATTTTTCAGAACAAAATCAAAACCTCATAGTCTTTTGGTTCTGCCCCAAACGTAATCTTACATACAGATAGCTTTCCATCTACTACACGTTCAAACACTCCCACCCAAAAGGGTTCTTCAAAAAATACTGTCAACTTTCCCGATACTTTGTCCATGACAATTCCTCCTTAATACCTTACGGCTGTCGCAGTATTCGTCAAATGCTCCTGCAAGCAGGGCATTTTCCTTATTACTCGCGCAAATAATTGTGATGAACAAAGAATGGACGACCCTAAGGAGGGAGGGCTACTTACACCAAATTGGTGCGACTGGACTACCTACCAGTTCTGCAAGTTTTTCTTGCGTTGTGTTTTTATCTTTGCTCCTATATATTACCACATAAACGCCCATTTTTCCATAAAAATATGGTAATGCACCTATAACTGCAAATTACCATATTATCATTTCCCTGTCCTTTCTTATTAAGCTTTTGGTACGCTTTTGCGGCCTTATGATTGTATTGTGCGGTACACATTTATGTTTTTCAAGTATTTATTTTTAATTTTATACACAAATGTGTCCTGATGTGATAAAGTTGAACTAAGCACTCTCAAAAGATTTGAACGCTGTTAAGCAGAGTAGTCTTGATGACAGCAAGATTGTTAAAAAGGGCGTTAGAGGTATATCTGTAAAAATTTATCCCGAAAATGAATGAGAAAAATTTTGTGCAAAAAGTATTGACTTCCACGTAACGTGATACTGTATTCTTTTCTCATAGGAGCAGAATAGATATAAGCCGGCAATCTCTGTCTTGCTTCTTCACAAATTTAAGGAGCTGATAAGAATGCGAACCATAAGCCAAGTTGCAGAATTAACAGGTATAAGCACTCGCACATTACAATACTATGACGAAATTGGACTATTAAAGCCAAGTGAACTAACACAGTCCGGTTATCGCTTATATGATGACGAAGCCTTACAAAAGCTGCAACAAATATTATTTTTTAAGGAATTGGGCTTTAAACTGAAAGAAATTAAAGAAATTCTGGAAAAACCAGACTTTGATAGAATGAATGCTTTCAAAAAACAAAAAGAGTTACTTCTGCTAAAGCGCAATCGGACAGACAGATTAATACAGCTCCTTAGCCGTTTAGAGAAAGGAGAACAATGTATGAGTTTTAAAGAATTTAACCTGTCTGATTACATCAAAGCATTAGAGGATTTTAAAAACAACAGCACTGATGATGTTATCAAATACTGGGGAAGTGTTGGAAATTTTGATCTGTTTATCCAAAAAATCAAAGATGATGAAGCCGAAGTAGCCAAACTTGCTATTAAACAATTTGGAAGTGTTGAAAAGTATACGGAATCCATGAAGTATAATCTGGAACACTTTTCCGAAATTATGAAAACACAATTACCGGAAGCAGCAAAAGAAATCGGAAAACAGTCTGATATACTGTATGGCAAATTAACCGCCGATTTGTCAGAAGATGTTTCTTCCCATAAAATACAATCTATTATCCACGAAATATTGCAGTTTATACAGAAAAACAGCACCGATGTATCCCTCAATAAGCCCTATGTAAATGTGCTTATCGACACCTATTCAAATGATTATATAAAAAGCATAACTGATAGCAAATATGAAAAAGGGGCTTCTGATTATATCGTAAAAGCGTTCCGTTATTACTCAGAGAATAACGCTCCCGAAAACAATTAGAGTCAAACGCAGTAAAGCAATCCCGGAAACGCCCATTCGCCACACTTTAGAGAGCCTTAGTGACATTTGGATTTTCTTATGGTATATTGGACTTCCACTTTTAAGAAAAGGAGTTGACAGCATATGCCACAGATGAACAAAGGCGGTAAATTTATTTTCGGAAAGTCACTGATACGAGATGATTTAACAATTCATCTCCCAACACAGGCACTTACAGAGTATAATGCCACAGCAGAGGGAAAAGTCTATCTTTTTACTGGCAGCAAAGTCACTGGCGGCTTTTGCGTAACAAGGAAAGGATTGTTAGAACCCTCAAAGTTAGGACATATTCTTACTGATAATCCGGCTTTGCAAAATTACCAGACCACAGAAGGCAATATTGCTTTTACAATGGGCGCAACAGGACCACTACTTGAAAAGGCAGAAAATTATAAAGGAGACATCAAACTTTACTAAATTTCCTTACGAACAGCGTCTATCCTGTTGGCAGGCAGGATAGGCATTTTTATTTTCGCTTGTTTCTCTCATCGAGAAAGGCAAGCAACGCAACAATTTTTCTATTGTTGTGAATAATTACAGCCATTTTAGAGCCAAACGGCATAAAGCAATTGGTATGTACGAACCTGCCACAGATTCCGTCATTGTCAACATTGGTGAAAACTCCATTCTTGTTATCAGTTGTAAGGAATGTCACTTCCTTGTCACCTCATTGTCACTTCCTATTTCAACTTCCATAATCCTTCTTTTTTATCATACATTAAAAAGACTTTTTTCTTTATCTCCTGTACATCACGCAATACCGTTCTTCTTGTAACATCCAATTTTGCAGCAATGTCATCTACACTCATTTTCTGATTTTCACAAATCATATCATATACGAGCTGTTCTCTTTCTGTCAGTTCAGTTTCCATCTCTACCTGTTTAACAGCCTCTTTGGTTAACGGAATTGCTATTATTAATTTTGCGTCAAATAATTCTTTTATTTGTTCCCTATTCATCCAGGCTGCCTGTGCAACCTCATCCGTTGTGGCATTGCCTAAATCA
The DNA here is from genome assembly GCA_947630855.1 of uncultured Lachnospiraceae bacterium. Classification (GTDB taxonomy): domain Bacteria; phylum Bacillota; class Clostridia; order Lachnospirales; family Lachnospiraceae; genus Roseburia_B. The sequence continues at coordinate 3,045 of CANRJF010000134.1, read as the reverse complement.
ACACCAACTTCTTCTTTATTGGAACACATTCTCATACTGCTCTATTTCAATATCATGAACACTATTCTTTTTCCTCATTGTTTTATTACTTTTATTTGTATTTTTACTCATGTCAACCTCAAAATCATAATTTTCTCAACTCATCCATCATAGCCGGACGGTTTTTGTATTTTACTTTCCAGTCTGCAACGATCTGTTCCACAACTTTTAATCCGCCATTTATCTTCTGCATTCTTCTAAGCAGTGACACCAAAGAAGAATAATGCCCTCTGTCACTTGTATGTAATGCCATCTTATTTACTTCATTCTGATATTTAACTAATATCTGTTCCGGATATTCTTTTTTCAGAACATTTTCATACTCCTGTAACGCATATAAACCTGGTGAATTCAATACATACTCCAGCAGTCTGTCATACAATTGTTCCTCTTTATAGAACTTTTCTACATGTACGTATGCAGGGAGTTTTTTGAATATTTCTTCTCTTTTCACAAGCCATTCTTCAGTAGAATATTGCTTTTTTAATTCTTTGTATAAGTCTAAATTGCCAGCTTCATGATCAAGTACTAATTCCCAAAGCTGTTCTATATAAGCGCTTTTATTTCCCTGTAAAAGATAAATTTCTTTTTTCTTCTTACTATATTCCGAAATTAGCCCTTTATACTGTTTATCCAATATCATGCATTCATCCAAAACCCTAAGAACATGATCATATTCTTTTTTCTTCATGTACATATCGATATAATATCTTCTCACAGACGAATTAGACCAATATTTCTCACACACTTCTTCTATCTGTTCTTCTGATGCTTTTTTCTCCTTTAACATGTCCAGATATCTGACTGCCCATTTGCCTACACCATAATCTCTACTCCAATCCGAAGTGTCTTGCCCTGATTTTTCAATCATATTTTGAATAAACTCTATTTTATCCTGCTCATATTCCTTTTCCTCAAATTTTTCCATTATGATTTGTTCTATATATTCTTCTAAGTAATCTATAATCGAACCATCTAAATGTGAAGTAAACCAATTGAACATTTTCTTTTTTTCTTCCGGATTCACTTTCCCAAGCAGCTCTAACCAAAGCTGATAAATACTATCAGCCAGCATGCCGGTGCCTTCATCCGAATCATCCATATCCACATCTCCTATTAACACAAAGATATAGTTCATCACTTCAAATGCACTTAGATAATTTCCATTATCTATCATACGCCGCACATCTTCAGAAATAATATCTTCTAACTCCGATATAAAGCCACCTGCTTCATAGTAACTGATAAAATGCTCCCTGCCAAAATATCGCTTGGTAATAATGTCTACTTGCCTGATATAGTTATTGATATCCTCTTTTGTTACCTGTTTATTAACAGAATTATGGAAACGAAGTAATAGTTTTTTATCCTCAGCTAAAACGGATACAAGAAATGAACGCACCTCATTTTCCTTTGCACCAGAAACCAATTCTTCAACCGCAGCCAATTTTTTCTTGTAAGCATTTATGGTATACGCAGACTCAAACAAATCGTTACTTTTTACCGTTTCCATTTCTTCATCTTCATTTTCATCCATATCATTTTCAGACCATTCATACAATACTGCAGCCATATGCTTACAATTCCTACCATCCAACGCATACGGACAAGAACAATACATTTCCGTAACTTCTCCATTATTCAAAGAAATCTCAACCTCATAATCTTCTGTACCTATTACATCAGCTCTGATAATATCATCTGAAATATCTAAATTCTCAACAGCATTTTCACAATAATAATCATACCCTCTTTCAAGAATATGCGTTGCAAATAATTTCTTCCAATTCATACAGCATCTCTCCTATTTATCCAAATATATCTTTTTCTGCTTCATATCTACCTTTGCAACAACACCATACTGCAATGCGCATCGTGGTGTTGCATGTCCAAAATTCACATTATAAACAATTGGAACTTTCTCATTATCTATCACTTTTATAAGAATGTCTTTATATTCCTGATAATAAGCTTCGTCTTGTGGTTTTCCCACTAGCACGCCATTTACCGCATCAAATACACCCTTCTCTTTCAGTAACATAATTTCTTTTTCAAACAGTCCGGGAACCGGCTTTTCTTCACAGGTTTCTATAAACAGAATTTTACCTTGCCACTCTTCTTTATGTGGAAATAATCCATACTTTTCACAAATATTTTTTTCATCTACATAACGAGTATTTGCCAATAAATCATAAAAACTTTCCAGACACCCTCCCAACAATTCTCCTTGAAAAACTTCATTTCCCTGAAGAAGTTCAAATCCACGTTCTTCTTTATGCGATATTCTATCTGTTCCTATCGCAGCTTTGGAAAAATCTGCTCTTTCTTCATACCAAATTTCACTGGATACAATTTCATCAAATTCGTTTCCTTCCAAATATCCCTCAAATGCTCTTTTCGTATATGGCAACATCTCATTTGCAATTTCTCCCAAATCACAAATGAAATTTGGACCATAATAAGTAGACAACCCCAGCTTATAAAACATTAAATGATTAACCGTAGTGTCTGAAAATCCGGTAAATAATTTTGGATGCTTATCTACCGCTTCTATAAATTCCTCATCTTCCATCAAATAAGGCAGAAGTCTGTATGTATCATCACCACCGATGGCACAAATAATTCCTGCAATAGAATCATCCAAAAATGCATCTTTTAAGTCTTTCGCTCTTGACTCGGGATGAGCCTGCAAATATTCAATTCCTTTCAAAGCATTAGGCATAAATACAGGCTCCAGACCATATTCTTTTAATCTCTTTACACCAATTTCTATGTTATGACTACAAAACTCTTCGCCTAACATTCCGCTTGATAAGCTGACGATTGCTACCTTGTCACCTTTTCTTAATTTTCTTGCGTATTGCATAGCTATAATCCTTCCTTTTATAATATGGCATCCAATCTATAATTCGCAGGAAATCTTCACAACCAAAACTATTATTATACAATCTCACTATCAAAGTATCAGGCAAATAACTCGCCTGCCCGAAAAAGTATTGCCACCTG
>CANRJF010000133.1 GCA_947630855.1 uncultured Lachnospiraceae bacterium | reverse complement strand
AAAAAATATGGGTTAGACCCCTAAGTTGAGATCTAACCCTATGGCTTAACTAAATGACATTGGCCGTGAATTGTAACATATTTTATATTCCAGAGCATACACATTTGCCAAATGATTGACAAATACAAATAAAACATAATATAATAAATAAAATACCACTATTTAATAAATGGAGCGGAAAAATATATGGAAAAAATGACAAGGGAAGAAAAAACGGATTATCTGCTTTCAGAGATAAAAAAGAAGATGGAAGAAAATGGCGGTATTATAAAAACAAGCCAGATTACGGAATTAGGCGTAGATTACCGGAGAATTTTATCCTGGGTGGCAGACGGGACATTAGAGAGGGTGAAAAGCGGTTACTACTCTTTTGGATTTAAAGACCGTAACGAGGAAGATTTAATACTGGGCCTGTTTCCCGACGGAATACTGTGTCTTGCCAGTGCCCTTTATTACCACCATTATATTGACCAAAGACCTTATGAGTGGCATATTGCCATCGACAAGAATACCTCCAAATCCAGATTTAAAATGGATTATCCCGTGATTCAGCCATATTATACGGAACCGGAAGTTTTAAAACTTGGAGTGATGGAAATTCCTTTTGCCGGTGGAAGCATGAAAATTTATAATAAACAGCGTATGATTTGTGACTGCCTGAAATTTGAAGAAAAGCTGGACAGGGATATATTTAAACGGGCTCTGCTGGCTTATATTGCAGATAGTTCCAAAGATATAGCAGAATTGCTCACGATTGCAAGAGAAAGAAAAGTATTACAGAAAGTTCAGAATACGATAGGAGTGTGGCTTTAATGCAAAAGGAGCAGAAAATAACCACTGACTTTTTACAGGAAATATCTAAAGAGACAGGGATTCCTTTTTCAAAAGTATTAGGAGCCGTAGTGTTAGAGGAAATAGTCAGGTTAATCAGTGAATCCGAATATTCCAAAGAATTCTGGTTAAGAAACGGCAATATACTTACCAGGGAAAATTATCTGCGGAATTTGGAATTAAAACTGGAATATGACTATGTTATTCAAAAACCTTCAAAAGACTTGGAAGGTTTAACGCCCGCAGAACTTCTTTCAAATATTACCACACATTTAAAAGAAGAAGTTTTTTTAGGGCAGAAGGAAAATAATATTTCAATAGAAGTAATAATGAAAGTTTTTCCAAAATATACCAGGTTGGATTGCGTGTGTACGGTGGAAGATATGCAGGTGCCGGTAAGCATCATATTTCACTATGTGCAGGATGAACGTCTGACTCCAAAAAAAGAAACCATTTCTTTATTGGCATTTCCAAAAAAGGAGATTTCTTATTATTGTTTTCAAGCGGAAAGCCTTTTGGCGGAAAAATATATGGAGATAATCACAAAGCTGGAGTTAATACGTAATCTGAAGGCTTATTATGATGTGTATTACCTTCTTGAACATGAAAGTGTAGACGGAAGGAAAGTAAGGGATTATATTTTTGAGCAGTGTGATGCGATGAAAATTGCAAAAGACAGTTCAAGAATGGAAATGATAAAAACATATAAGGATTATACTTATATGAAGAAAAGATGGAAAGTGTTTTTACGTTCCATACATTGTAAGGAACCGGACTGGGAACAGGTGATGCATCGTTTTATCAGTTTTTTTGAACCTATATGGAAAGCAGTGATAGAGGATTTCATATTTTTTGGAGACTGGATGCCGGAATTAAACCGTTTCTTATAGCCAAATGTATACTATGATACAGGAGAATGGGATATGGAAGAATACCTGGATAAAAAACTGGAACAGTATGGAAATAGTGACTATTATCCGTTTCATATGCCCGGACATAAAAGAAGAAACCTGCCTTTTCCAAATCCTTATAAAATAGATATTACGGAAATTGAAGGGTTTGATAATCTGCATCATTCCAATGATATTCTGGCAGAAGCCCAGAAGCGGGCAGCAAAATTGTATGGTTCCAAAAAAACATATTATCTGGTAAATGGAAGTACCTGCGGTATTCTCTCAGCCATCAGCGCGGCGGTAAAAAAAGGGGACAGAATACTTATTGCCAGAAATTCCCATCAATCTGTGTATCATGCAGCATATTTAAATGCTCTTTTTATGGTATACTTAAATCCCACGGTGGCTTTTCAGGGAATCCAGGGAAGTATACATCCGGAAGATGTGGATGCAGCGCTAAAGGAATACCCGGATATTAAAGCCGTTGTCATTACATCTCCCACTTATGATGGAATAGTCAGTGATATTGCAGAGATTGGAAATATTGTGCATAAAAAGGGAATACCTCTTATTGTAGACGAAGCTCATGGGGCACATTTTGGATTTTCGGAATATTTTCCACAGACATCAGTGCGCCTTGGGGCAGATGTGGTAATTCAAAGTCTTCATAAGCAGTTTCCATGTTTTACCCAGACCGCCCTGCTTCATCTTAATTCTGATTTGATTAAAGAGAAAGAAATAGAAAAATATCTTAGAATTTATGAAACAAGTTCTCCTTCCTATATATTAATGGCTTCCATGGAACAATGTATCCGGTTTGTGGGTGAGAAAAAAGAACAATTATTTTCGGAGTATGAAAAAAAACTGGATAATTTTTATCAATGTGCAGAGAAGCTTCATAATATAAAGATATTACAGGAGCAGGATTTTTCAGAGAAGGAAATTTTTGGTAAAGATCCTTCAAAACTGATTATTTCAGTAAAGAATACAAATATATGCAGCAGAGATTTATATGAATCGCTTCTTTCCAAATATCATTTGCAGATGGAGATGGAATCGGGATTTTATGTTCTGGGAATGACAAGTATCATGGACGAAGATAATGGTTTTTTAAGGTTGTTTAATGCATTAGAAGACATAGATAAATGTCTGTTTTATAAAAAAGACATAAATACCGCAAATCTTATAAAAGAGATTTACCGTCTTAAGAAAAAAGAAATGGAATTTTTTACGGCTATGGATAAAGATACCGTATGTGTTTCATTTGAGGAGGCGGTGGGAAAAATTTCCGGGACAACAGTTTTTTTATATCCTCCGGGGATTCCTGTACTGCTTCCCGGGGAAGTAATTAGCAAAGATTTTATTATAAACTTAAGAGAGTGTATAAAACTGGGACAGAATCTTTGCGGAATTGCCGATATAATAAATGAGAAGATAGACGTTATAAGATTTTAGCTGTATAATTAAAGGATAACAATGGGAAAAATTTTTTGTATAATGGGTAAAAGTTCCTCTGGAAAAGATACCTTATATCAATTAATATTAAATAAACGGGAATTACACTTGTCCCGAATTATTCTATATACCACAAGACCCAGGCGGCATTTGGAGGAAGACGGAAGAGAATACTATTTTGTGGATGAAATGCGTCAGCAGGAAATGGAGAACGCAGGAAAGATTATTGAACTCAGGTCATATGATACTGTGCATGGCATATGGAAATATTTTACCGCAGATGACGGGCAGATTCAGTTAGAAAAAAGCAGTTATTTAATGATAGCCACTTTAGAGGCATATGAGAAAATGATTGAATATTTCGGAAGAGATGTTATGGTTCCCATTTATGTGGAAGTGGAGGACGGCATAAGACTTCAGCGGGCCTTAGACAGGGAAAAGTTACAGGACGATCCTAAGTATGCGGAGCTTTGCAGAAGGTTTTTGGCTGATACAGAAGATTTTTCCGAAGAAAAACTGGCTCATGCCGGAATTACAAAACGGTTTTATAACCACTCACTGGATAATACATGCAAAGAAATTGCCGCATATATCAAACATGAGATGGAATTTGTATAATTGCTTAAAAAAATGGGGGTATGGTTATGGAGTTGAAAATAAATGAGATGACGCCAATTTCCACTGGGGAAACTACGGTGAAAACAGATACAAGTGATGGCTCATTTAAATTTACATTGACCAGTGCCATTGAAGAGGCACAGCTTCAGGAACGTCTTAATACCCTGTTGGATAAGATTACCAACCAGGGAGAACGGATTGCCCAGCATATGGATATCCGTGATATGAAAAAGTACCGGGGGCTGGTAAAAGATTTTTTAAATGAAATTGTGAACCGTTCCCATAAGTTTTCCAGGGAAAATTTTTTGGACAGGAAGGGACGCCACCGTGTTTATGGAATTATCCGTCTGGTGGATGTTACTTTGGACGAACTGGCAGGGGAACTGGTGAAAGAAGAAAAAGACCATCTGGCAATTTTAAGTAAAATCGGGGAAATACAGGGTTTGCTTCTGGATATTTTTACATAAAAAAATATTTTAAAATACAGGAATGGAGGGATAAAAATGGGAGATTTTTCAAAAATACTTGGACATGAAACAATTATTGAATATTTTAAAAATGCAATCAGTATGGATAAGGTGAGTCACGCCTACATTTTAAACGGCGAAGAAAAATCAGGGAAAATGATGCTGGCGGAGGCTTTTGCCATGACATTGCAGTGTGAAAAAAATGGGAATACTCCCTGTAATGAATGTCATTCCTGTAAACAGTCTGTCAATCGGAATCAGCCGGATATTATTTATGTCACCCATGAAAAACCAAATACCCTGGGGGTGGAAGATATTCGTAAGCAGATTAATGACGATATTGTGTTAAAACCTTATAGCAGTAAATTTAAGATATACATCGTCGATGAAGCGGAAAAAATGAACATTCAGGCACAGAATGCATTGTTGAAAACCATAGAGGAACCACCATCTTATGCGGTTTTGATTCTTCTCACCACCAACGCAGACAGTTTTCTGCCCACAATTTTGTCCCGGTGTGTTCGCCTGGACATTAAAGCAGTGCCGGATGAAAAGATTCGCAGGTTCCTTATGGAGGAAAAACAGGTTCCAAGTTACCAGGCGGATGTCTGCGTGGCATTTGCCCAGGGAAATGTAGGGAAAGCAATTGCATTGGCTTCATCGGAAAATTTTAATGAGATGAAAAATTCCGCTATACAGCTTTTAAAGCGGATAAATGATATTGATTTGTATGAAATGACCCAGGCAGTGAAACAAATTACAGAATATAAGTTGGAAATTAACGATTATTTTGATTTGATGATGGTCTGGTATCGTGATGTATTGTTGTACAAGGCTACTGCGGATGCAAACCGGCTGATTTTCCAGGAGGAAATTTACAGTATTAAAAAAGAAGCATCCCATAGCTCTTATGAGGGAATTGAAAATATTTTAAAGGCTTTGGAGAAAGCAAAAATACGTTTAAAGGCAAATGTGAACTTTGAACTGTTAATAGAATTGTTATTATTGACGATAAAGGAGAATTAGAATGACAAAAGTAGTTGGAGTCCGGTTTCGTAATGCCGGTAAGATTTATTATTTTAATCCGGCAAAGTTTGAACTTGATACCGGAGCCCATGTAATTGTGGAAACTGCCAGGGGAGTAGAAATGGGAACGGTTATTTTAGCGCCCAGAGTTGTGGAAGATGACGCGGTTATCCAGCCATTAAAAACCGTAATCCGTGTAGCTACGGAGGCAGATGAAAAGGTGGTTAAGAGAAATAAGGAAAAGGAAAAAGAAGCTTTTAAAATCTGTCTGGAAAAAATTGCAAAACATAAACTTGATATGAAACTGGTGGATGCGGAATATACTTTTGATAATAATAAACTGTTATTTTATTTTACCGCTGACGGCAGAATCGATTTCCGTGAGCTGGTTAAAGATTTGGCTGCAGTATTCCGTACCAGAATTGAGCTGCGCCAGATTGGCGTACGGGATGAAACAAAGATTTTAGGGGGAGTGGGAATCTGCGGAAGAGCTTTATGCTGCAGTACGTACCTTTCTGAGTTTGCCCCTGTTTCCATTAAAATGGCAAAAGAGCAGAATCTTTCCCTAAATCCCACAAAGATTTCCGGCGTATGCGGAAGATTAATGTGCTGTCTTAAGAATGAGCAGGAAACATATGAATATTTAAACAGCCATCTTCCCTCTGTGGGGGACCATGTAACTACAATAGACGGATTAAAAGGCGAAGTTCAGAATGTGAATGTTTTGCGCCAGATTGTAAAAGTCATTGTGGAAGTGGGGGATGAAAAAGAGGCAAGGGAGTATCCTGTGAAGGAATTAAAGTTCAAGCCGAAAAAAAGAAAAGACCATGTAAAACTTTCCGCTCAGGAGATGAAGGAGCTGGCAAGTTTAGAGGATAAGGGAGGAAAATCCAAAATTGACGATGGAAAATAATCTGAAACCTATGGAGCGGTTAGATGAATTACATCGGAATGGTTATTATATAATTCAGAATCCCAGTCAATTTTGTTTTGGCATGGATGCAGTACTTTTGTCTGGATTTGCCACTGTAAAACCTGGAGAGCGGATGATTGATCTTGGAACGGGTACAGGAATTATTCCCATTTTGCTGGAGGCAAAGACTAAGGGAGAGCATTTTACCGGTCTTGAAATTCAGGAAGAAAGTGCAGATATGGCAAGACGCAGTGTCATTATAAATATGCTGGAATCTAAAATTGATATTGTAACCGGTGATATTAAAGATGCTTCCAAAATATTTGGGGCATCTTCTTTTGATGTAATTACTACAAATCCGCCTTATATGATTGGAAACCACGGAATCTCTTCCGCAAGCGAGGCAAAGGCAATTGCCAGACATGAAGTGCTATGTACTTTGGATGATATTTTGCGGGAAAGCGCAAAATTATTAAAGCCAAAGGGAAGGTTTTATATGGTGCACAGGCCTTTCCGTTTAGCTGAAATTCTAAGCAAAATGGTGGCTTATAAAATAGAGCCAAAAAGGATGAAACTGGTTTATCCTTTTGTGGACAAGGAACCGAATATGGTTTTATTGGAAGGTCTTATGAATGGAAATTCCCGTATGACGGTGGAAAAACCTTTAATTGTGTATAAAGAACCTGGAGTTTATACGGAGGAGATATATGATATTTATGGGTATTGAAATTCCGGCTTTAAAGTGTTTATTCCCGCGAGCAACGAGCCAAGTGACTGCTTGCAGGCATTTGGCGACTGCCACGAGGGTCAAAAAAGAGAAACACGCAGATTTCATCATAGAAATAGTGTGTTTCTCTTATTCTCGTGATACATCAAAAATTAACAAATATTATATAAGCCCGAGCCATTCCTTTACCGTTTCCACTGCATAACCAACACCTTTGGCAACTTTCTCAACTTCAATTCCCATTTCATAAAAATTTCTGGCATCTTGTTGAGCCTTTTTTAATTCGCCGTCCTGTTCTCCTAAACGTCGTTCTTCTTTCCTAATGTCCTGAATCGCCTGACACACATTAACCACCTCATCTTCTTCATTATATTTTATTCCCGAATTTGTGATTGCCTCAATTACATCCACCGCTCTGCGTTCCACTTCCCGGAAACGTCATAAAGTATCATCAAAAGCTTTAAATTCCCGTAATTTACCATATATGTCCTCTCTCTGTTTTTTCTTTTCATCCAATACTTCAAGTGTATTTTTCCTTATTTCCTCCAATAAACGAATGGCTTCAAAACCATCCTTCTTTTGTACTTTCATAAAATTATCACCGGGATAACGTGCATCAAAATAAAAATCACCTAACCATTTACAATCTTTGGAACTTACGCTGAATTTACACACATCTGTAACAGCATCACACAGCTTTCTCAGATTGTGGGTCCTTAATAAATCAGTAGTTTCATCTGCCATGGGATAAAAAACTTCAACGATGGCCTTTAAATATTTTTCTGCTGCCTGCGCACAGCCTGACACAACAGGATTATAATTTCCTAACTGTTTACAAAATTCTAATCCATTTTTTGCATACAAATAATCATTTTCTGCCATGCCAATATATGAATTTAATTTTTCCAAAGCAAAATACCATCCTTCCTTATTTGTCTCACAAAATAACAATTAGAAGCATTAAAATCATTGACTGTATAAAATACAACATCAGATTTTAAGCTGTCTAATGTAGAACAAATATCCCCGCGAATAGTGCGTTCAACATCATCTTCGGTCAATACAAGAATATCCAGGTCACTTGTACACTTAAAATCTCCTCTGGCATAACTGCCAAACAAAATAATACTTATTGGTGAAACCTGCTCCAAAATCAATGCAATTATTTTGTTTAGCTTATTCTTTATCTGCTCGCTGTATGGAAGTAATGCGACATTATTAATCATAGCAACTCCTCTGGATAATTATTAGCAGCACACCATTGTAACTTCATTTAGTATACACCAAATAATGCTTTTTGAAAATGAGATTTGTAAAACTCCGCGGAAAACTCCGCGGAAATTTTGCGGTTTGTAAAAACAAGATATATTTTATATAATGATTTTGGAATAAGAAAACAAAGTCTTGTGGATATATAACCACAGGAATAAATGTAATTGTGACAGAACGGGAGAAAAAATGATTTATTTGATGTTATTGGAAACAGATGAGGACAGGGAAAGATTTCAGAAAATATATGAGGAAAATTATCTGAAAATGTACTATATGGCTTTATCTATGATAAAAAATCCGGCAGACGCAGAGGATGATGTACATAAGGCTTTTTTGTCCCTGGCAGAAAATTTTACAAAGTATTCACATTTAGATAACAGAGAAATCAGCGGTTTGTGTATTTCTATTGTGAAGAACAAAACTTTAAACAGTATTCGGGATGCAGGACATTATAGTGAGGATGAACTGGAAAAACTCATATTATATGATAAAAACTCACAGCATGATGCCGCTGCAATGGCAGAAAAGAAGGAGAGAGAAGGCAGAGTAAAGAAAGCATTACAGGAGATACCGGAAGTTTTTCGAGAGACGCTTGTACTAAAATATTATTATGAACTGAGCAATAAAGAAATTGCCAGAATACAGGGAGTTTCAAACAAAGTAGTAGAAATGCGTCTGTTTCGCGGCAAAAAGAAGTTCAGGGAGGTATGGGATGAAAGGGAAAAGTAAAAAGAAACAGGAAGAACTGGAAATAAAAGCTATGGTATCCCTAATGCATGAATATGAGTTGTCTCTGATTCCGGAAAATAAGGAATTGCAGGAGCGTTATCATCTATCAGATATGTTTTACCGGAAAATGGATAAACTGATGGAAACTCAGAAAAAGAAGGCTAAAAGAAAAGAACTCAGAAAAACTGCTGCCGCAGTGGCCGCGGTGATTGTGATAATTTTTGCCATAACAAACCCAAAAACAGTTGTCCAGGCAGCACAGTGGCTGATTCGGTGGTTTGATGAATATGTATCTTTTCAGTTCAGGGAAAATACGGATGTAAATTGGGTGCCTCGTTATGAGTTGGGGTATGTGCCGGAAGGTTATGTAAAGATGGTGGATGAATATTATGACGGTGCTGCAGGATATATAGAATATGAAGGAAAAGATATGTTATGGTTTAATCTGGATTATGGTCTTATTGATGGTGGAATGAATGTAAATAATGAGAATATGGATTTTTTCATACTTACAGGAAGCAGGGGAGAAACAATCTATTATTTACAGGCACAGAATCCTGAAGATGATAGCTCTATGACTTGGGTTAGTGATGATGAAACAACAAAGTTTAATCTTATGGGAAATTTATCTAAAGAAGAATTATTAAAGATTCAAAAAGAGATTCATATTAAAAAGTAGTAAAATAGTACCAAAAACAAATTTTTTTAAAAAAACTGGTAGAGTTTTTGCCTTTTCGTGTGTTTACTATATAGGAACATAAATAAGTTCCGAGTAAACAGGGAAGGAGGAAGTTCTATGAAAGGCTTGAAGAAGAAGATTGTTTACTCTGCTGTAATACTTTATAACAAGTCCAGCTAAGAAATGTCAATAGGTAAAATGAAAAATGTTAAAAAAGTTTTTTTCAAGCAGTTGAAGTAAAAA
>CANRJF010000132.1 GCA_947630855.1 uncultured Lachnospiraceae bacterium | reverse complement strand
CGGTAAACGCCAACCTTGTCAGTCCCATCGTGGTGGTCATCGTGGCACTCACCGCACTGTGCTCCATGGCCCTGCCCGATGAAGAATTTGCCGCCGCCTTTCGGCTGTTGAAATTCGGATTTATATTTATCTGTTCCTGGCTGGGATTTTACGGATTCCTTTTTGGCATAATGCTGGTGTTAATCCATTTATCCCATTTAAAGAGCTTCGGCATCCCTTATCTTATGCCCTTTGTGGGGGCGGATTTAACCGGATACGAAGACCAGAGGGATTTTGTAATCAGGCAGCCTTTATTCTGTCTTACCAGAAGGCCGATTTTTGCCAGAAGAAACCAGAGAGTTCGTTTAAAAAGGAAGGATGCAAATGTTTTCAAAAAATAACAAGATATCAAAGAGACAGGTATTTCGGCTTTTGTCCTATGATTTGCTGGGAATCGGCACTTTAGTGCTGCCTTCTGCCTTGGCAGAATCTTCCGGCAGGAACGGGATGGCAGCCATTGGCGTTGGGCTTCTTGCAGGGCTTTTGTTTGCCTTTTTGCTGGGAGGGGTAATAGAATTTATGAAAGAAGGGGAGACATACCCTGTATTTTTAAAGCGCAGTTTCGGCAGCTTTTTCGGCAGGGTTTTTCTGGTGTTTTATATTCTCTACTATCTGGTACTGGGAGGTTTAAGCACATATGTGTTTGGAAATCTTATAGTGAGCGAATTGTTAAAAGAAAAATCCTTTTACTGGATTAGCGGGGGAGTTCTTCTTCTTGCCTGTTATGCCATTTCCCAGGGCATTGAAGGCAGGGCAAGAGCCTATGAAATTCTGTTTTGGTTTTTGATGGTGCCGCTGTTTCTGATGCTGGCATTGGCGGCAAAGGATATTCAGGTGCAGCGCCTTTTTCCCTTTTTTTCCGGGGGGGAAGGGAACTTTTATACAGGATGCCTTTACAGCTTTTGTATTTTTTCCCTGTGTGGTTTTATGTTGTTTTTAACGCCTTATGTAAAGGAAAAAGAAAAAATTGCATCGGCATCTCTTCTTGCCGTTTTGTTCTGCGGCATTGTTCTTCTTGTGCTCTATGGGATTCTGCAGGGAATTTTCGGTATAGGCTCCATGAAAGGTCTGGAATATCCTGCCGTGACATTGATGAGCATGATTCAGATTCCCGGAGGATTTTTGGAGCGGCAGGATGCCATTATGGTGGCGGTGTGGTTTTTTACCGTATTTGCCCTCTTAAGCAGCAGCCTGTTTTATGTGTCCGAACATACAAAAAGCCTATACGGGGGCAGAAAAAAGGGCATTCCAATTGCCGTTTGCGCCCTGTTGTTTTTCCTTATCGGGGTATGGTGTTACCGCTCCAGGGAATTTATGGAAAATCTGTTTCGGATTTTTGTGTTTTACGGGACTCCGGCGGTGGCGGCAATTCCGCTGCTTACCTATGGGGGAGAATTTTTAAAAAAAAGGAAAAAAAGCGTGGCTGCCGCTGCCATTTTCGTAATTTTTTCAGTGTTTATGGAAGGATGCAGTACAACGGAACTGGAAAACCGCGCATTTCCGCTGGCAATGGGCGTGGATTTGACGGAGGATGGCTGTCTTGTCAGCTATAAATTCCAGGATTTATCGAAAGTTGCAGACCAGAATGCCCAGGCGGGAAGCAATACGGATTTTTATATTAAGGATAAAGATTTTTATACGGCAATTTCCCATTATGCCAATGACAGCAATAAGGAAATGGATTACAACCATATGAAAGTGCTGATTATATCCGAAGATTTCCTGGAAGACAATACGTCTTTGGAGAAATTTCTGCAAATCTGTGAAAAGAAAGCGTTAATTGCCAGAAGTACTATTTTGTTTGCGGCAAAGGACGCAGGAAAAATTTTAAGCCTGGATAAAAATCTGGATGCCTCCATTGGCACATACCTGGAGGAGTTAATGGAAAGCCGGAAAGATTACAAGCTGAAAAGTACGGTGACCCTGGGGGATTTGATGAATGACCGTGCCAACAGGGAGCAGCTTTTGCTGATACCTGTCCTTGGGGACAAAGGTGGACTGCCTGTTATCTGCAATTATTATGCCATGGAAGGGGGGGCGCCAAAAGGGGAAATCAATGTAAATCAGGCAATGCTTTCCTATCTTACCCAGGGAAAAATCAAAGAACTTTTTTTTAGCCTTGAGGATGAGACGCCGGTGGATGTTAAGCGGATTTTGGCAAGAAGAAAATATGATAAGAAGCGCCGGACCTGTGTGGTGGAACTGTCAATGGAGGTTTCCGTGGATGAAGAGCTGCCGGAAAAAGAAGAGGTTTATAAAGATTTGGAGCAGCGTATTTCCGGGCAGTTTTATGGACAGCTAAAAGAGGCAGGAGAAGATTTGAAAGATAATCCGGGCATTGATATAACAAACAGTTACAGCCTTCTTGGGATGGAGGGCCGGGAAGTTTACCGGCAGTATAAAAATAATATGGAAGGGTACGGCAGGGATTTGGAATACGAATTTCATGTGGAGGTGAATCTGGTAAATTAAAAAGCACTTGCTATTTTCATGGTTTCCGTATAAAATTATATCAAATCAGATTCTCAGGGAAGCCGAGAAAACAGATGTGAGGCTCTATTCACTTGAAACAATCGTAAACTGCAAATAAATAATTTCAAAAAAGTTTTGAAAAGCTGGCCTAAAAACAGGCGGGCAGTATTAAAAACAGGGAAATAACTGATAGTTCAGAATTATTTCTCTTTTTTTTGCGATATTCAATAAGTATGTATCCTCATACTACATCAGGGTAATTATATTGCAGTTTTATAAATGCAAATAGGGCAATTTATATTGGGAAAAGTATTTAAAAGTGGTAGAATCAGAATAGTAGAAAAAGAACCGGACAAGGTTGTCTGGTCAGCAAAATACGGCATTTCTCGCTTTGTGTCGTGTAATAAAAAATCAAATAAATATATTATGCAGGTGAAAGGGGGAGTGAGAATGGACCAAAAAAAGATTGGAAGTTTTTTGAAAAAACTTCGGAAAGAAAAGGGGATTACACAGGAACAGCTTGCAGAAAAATTGAATGTATCAGCGAGGACGGTGTCAGTCATTCTTCTGGTTATCAGTGCAGCATTTGTATTTAGAATATTTCTTTTATTTAGCATTATGGGATTAGATTATGTGCGTCCGTTTAAACATACAGCAGGAAATGAAATTTATGATAAACTTGCTATTATAGAGGAATATAGTGGAGATATGGATTCTTACTTCATGGTTTTCCCGGATGATACGGATAAAATGATTGATGCGGAGTTCAATTCTGCATTAAAAACAGGATTATTTGATACAGATGGATTTTTTATTCTTAAGGCAAAGTATGCCCGGGAAGATTTTGACTGTGAGTTAAATCGTTTGAGCCAGATAAAATGTGAACTGAAATATAACAATGATGTCGTGACAAATGAAATCAGATATGATGAAAACATATATAATTATCCGGCATATATTGCAAGCGATGGGTTTGATTATGTATATGAATACGCATTGATTGACGAAGAAAATAATACCATTATTTATGTTTTGCTGAGTTATCCGGAATATACAAACCTAACGGAATATAAGAACTATTTAAAAAGAGATTCTGGTGAATACAATTTAGATAACGCAGATGTTCTTGAAAATTTTACAATATATGCACGTGAAATTCCAGGAACGGATGGCTGGTTGGAATATTCAGATACGCAGGAGTAAAAGTAAGGAGGAAGCCGGATGTTTCATATTGCGATATGCGACGATGAAGAATACTTCAGGTTTCGGGAAAAGACGCTGATTGAAAAATATATGGCAGATAAGGAATCTGCCTGCCAAATCGATTTATATGCATCCGGTAAAGAAATGTTAAGTGCAGCCAATACTGTTTTACAGTATGATGTTATATTTCTTGACATCAGCATGGAAGAGATGGACGGGCTGGAAACTGCCGGAAAAATCAGGGAACAGTCTAAAGATATATACATAGTATTTGTGACAGCGTATATCACTTATGCGCTGGAAGGCTACAAGGTTGGCGCAGTGCGCTATTTACTAAAAGAAGACGGCAGTTTGGACGGCGCACTGAAAGAATGTCTGGATACAATCACTGACAGGATGGAGAATGGGGAGGCGGTGTACGAATTTGACTGTCGGGATGGGAAAAAGAACATACCCGCTGATTCCATTCTTTATGTGGAGAGCAGGCTGCACAAAGTCATCTTTTATGTTCTGGAAGACGAATTGAAAGAATACTCAAGATATGACAGGCTGGATAATGTGGAGCAAAAACTGCGGCAGTATGGATTCCTTCGTGTGCATCAAAGTTTTCTGGTAAATATGAAGTATGCAAAGAATGTGGAAAGATATAAAATTTCCATGGGACATAAAACAGAGATAAGCATTTCAAAAAAATATTATAAGGGCGTGGAAATGGAGTATATCAGGCGGCAGGGGGAGATATAATGGGAATTTTTGTTTGTATATTAGATGCACTGCTCATATCCTTCTACAATATTTTGCTGTTTCATTTTTTTGCAGATAAAAGGAACAAAAGCAATACGTTAAATATATTCGCAGCAGTTGTTTTAGGCTGTTTATATGGTGTATTTTCATTTGTTTTTGTTGATTGGTTTTACTTAAAGGCGGCAGCGATTGTGGCTGTTACGTCATTTTTAATGTTTTTACTGTTTCAGATTGGTTTTCCAAAGTCACTGGTTTTGTCCACATTCTGTTATGGGGTACAGCTTGCGGTGGATTATGTGGTATTTGTCATAATCGGTAAGACGGCTTTGCTCATTGCAGGCAGACAATTGTACTTATCAAATGAAATTGCTTTTAGCGTGGGATTTATGGGAAGCAGGGCAATATTGTTAGGCATTATTTTATGGACAGGAAAGAAGCTTGGAAAAAAACATGACGTTTTCACAGGAAGGGAATGGTGGTGCCTGTTTGCCATTTCTTTTATCACGATTTTTTTCGTTGCTTCGCTGGTGGTAAAAAATGATTTGCTCTATGCCATGGATTTGAGCAGTTCTTATATCTATATTGCAATCGGAATAGTGGTGATTAACTCCATTGTGTGTTATCTGGTTTACAGTATTATGGAAAGAGAAGTGCAGTTAAGGGAACATGCAGTTTTCCGCGAAAAGGTAAAAAGCGAAACAGCCATGTACCGTTCCATATCTGAAAACCTGGAAAAGCAGAGGAAAAGGACTCATGAATTTAAAAATCAGATTGCAGCCATCCGCGCACTTGCAGCAGATAAGCAGTATCAGGAACTGAATGCATATCTGGAAAAAATAGATAATGCGATGCTTGGCATGGATGCTATTGATGCCAACCACGTAATCGTTAATGCGATTCTGAACACAAAATACAGGGAAGCAGGACACAAAGGAATTGTATTTGTACTAAAAGTAAATGATTTGTCAAGTTTGAAAATGGCAGAAGAAGATATCGTCGTCATTCTGTCTAATCTTTTAAATAATGCTCTTGAAGCCGCCGGAGTGTGCAAAGACAAAATCGTGAAACTAAAATTTGTCCTGGAAGGGGAGCAGGCTGTGATTTCGGTAAAAAACAGCATGGCAACAAAACCCATTGTGGAAGACGGAGAGTTTCAGACAACGAAAACCAAAGAAGCAGGAGAGCATGGAATAGGTATCCGCAATGTGGTGGAAACGGTTAAAAAGTATGGCGGTAAGTATGTGATTGATTATGATGAGGAAAATTTTCAAATTACAATTTTGATACCCAATATTTCAGTATAAAAATTTCCAAATCTGCTAAGAAATTTCCAATTCTGCAAAGAGTGGCGAATCTGTCCGGTATTTATGGTAGGATTAACATCATTAAATTATGATAAAAATCAGGAGGACAGAGACGATGAAAAAATTCAGGATTTTTTTGAACACTGCTTGGACGGTTTGGTTATTGGCGGGCATACTGCTGTTAAACGGCTGCGGAAAAAAAGAGGATGAGGGATTAAGTGCCATAGAGGATAATTCATATTCAGAAAATCTGGCAGAAATAACGGAAGAAACAGCAAAAGCAGAAGAACCGGCAGGGACGGATATGTCTATGGAAGCAGGGGATGTAATAAAGCTTAATTTTGAGGGGACTGACAGTGATGAATTAAACGGTAAAATTCAGTCTATGATTCCGGCAGATACAGACCGGATTGTGGCAATTACCACGGAAGGAAAGTTATTCCTGCTGATGCCGTACATTGAATACTACATACCAAAAGATTCCGAAATAAAATCATATGGGATAGCAGATGGCTGTAAAATGGATGATTTAACTTATGCCAATCAGCACATTGCTTATGGTCAGAACAACTTTGTCCATTTTGAGATGATTGAAGGATATGAGGATGAAGATGTTTCTATGTTGGATGCCGGTGAATTTCCTGACATTACATATACCGCTGAAAATGTGAAACAAGTAGAACTGTCGGGGAATCAGAATCTGTTATTGGTCAATGATGAAGCGGATTTTATTGCTTATACGGATGGGAATGGACATGCGTGTGTCTATCATGGGGATACGGTTTATTCCGATGTGGAATTTACAGTGGATGAGAATGTACGGGAGAATACCGCTGTACGGAAGGGTATTTACAGATTTGTTTTGACAGAGGAGCAGGAATTGCTGTACATTAGTAATATGAGTACCAGCGAGGATTTCGGCGGAACGGTGAAGGGGATTTCTCTTGACTGCCAAAATCTTACAGAGGAAATCGGCGCAAAGATAGCAGATATTTACAACTGCCAAAATTATGAGGACTCTTGTTATGCGGTAGATGAGGACAATAACATTTACTATGTTGAGAATAGTTTTATAGAGGATAAAGTGACTGCAGAGAAGATAACCCTGTTTGAGAATGGCAAAATTACAGATGTTCAGAGATTTTCAGGCCAGCATGAAGACATACTAATCAGAACGGAGGACGGTTCTTACTATTATAGCGATAGCAGCCATGGCAGCATACAGAAAATTGAGAGCCTGGACCAAACGTATAAGAATGCTGTATTGCTTATGGATGGAAATGTGCTTGGACTGGGAAAGGACGGCTGCTTGTATCTTGTCATTTCTGAATAAGCAGGCATGGATAACAATGTGTATCTGAAAAACTTGAAGAATTAGTAATCAATGCTGATACTATGGGTGGAGATTTTTATGAATGATATTGAGAAATTTAATCAATATAATTTCGCAGATTCAGTCTATTATACTAATGTTTTTGGAACTGACAGGTATAATGAAGATGTGGAGAAATACTTATACTTAGAGGATGATAAGTATTTTGAAGATAAATGTAAAATAGAAATAGAAGATGGCATTTCTCTTCTTCAGAAAAATTATCTGCACGAGACTGGTAATAGGCGTTATTTTATGTCTCGATATTATATTCAAAAAGATGGAGAAATTGTATATAGTTATATTTCTGTGGACGGGCACCATATTCCGCACAAAAAATTAATCTATCACAAGAATGGCCACAGATATTACCCACACCATGTAAATTTGTATGGTATTAGTTATATTGATGTAGATACACTTGAGGTATTTAATTACATTCCTAAGGGGTATGATAACGACTATGGTGCTTGTTGTGGAGAGTCTTTTATTATAACCGGAGTATATTATGATGTGAATACTAATTTAGTGGCATATGAGGGGTGTTACTGGGCTGATACTATGGATGTTATGGTAGGAGATTTGACAAATCCGCTGGATTTCAATCCTATATTAATTAGTGTACATAAGATAATAGACCCTGAATACGAAGAAATAGATGATATTGATTTTTGCAAATGGAACAAAGATTCGTTGAGTGTGAAGCTTGACGATGGGGAAATTAGAAACCTTGAAATCAAAAGTCTGAATTCATTCCTACAACCTTATCCAAGAGTTTTGCGGAATCCCGCTTTGCCTCCCTTGTAGCGTGTGCATAGACATTCATGGTGGTACTTACATCTGAGTGTCCTAAAAGCTCTTGCACATTCTTTGGCTGTGTCCCGTTTGATAACAGGTTTGTTGTGTAGGTGTGTCATTACGGTATAATAACGACAAACGGAAAAAACTTGATTTTCAAGGGGTTTCAGCGTTTGTCGCCGTCTATTCAATTTCTTTTCCCAAGTTGAAATATGGCGAGAAAATTGACAAAAAAAGGAGGCTGTTACGTTAACGACAAAACTGAATAGTGCCTGCGGTCCGGCATTTTGCCTGACCGCTGATTGCCGTG
Source organism: uncultured Lachnospiraceae bacterium (assembly GCA_947630855.1). Classification (GTDB taxonomy): domain Bacteria; phylum Bacillota; class Clostridia; order Lachnospirales; family Lachnospiraceae; genus Roseburia_B. The sequence continues at coordinate 1,744 of CANRJF010000132.1, read as the reverse complement.
GGCGTTTCAGCTTATCAGGTGGACGCCCTTTTTTCATGCAGATTTTTAGAAGAAAGGAGCCACACATGGAACTGAACGAAATGGGAAAAAAAGCAGCTCTTTCAGGTCGAAGGAGATTGCCAGGCAAAGGTACTGAATGATTTACCGTCAAGAACAGGCTGTTCAAGCAGGACGATTTTGTGGACGAGGTAAAGTATTTTTATACAGACCTTATCAATACGCTGGTAAAGGACGACAAAGAGAAACAGCACGTTTTTGATGAAAACGGTCTGTACCTTGCTACCAAGAAAATAGGGAAGAATAATCCGAAAGAGGAACAGATACAGACGGATAACGGATACCGTATGCGTTGGAACCGAGAAGTTGACAGGGCGATTGTAAGCGGCGTGGCAGAAACGGAGATACAACAGATAAAAAAAGAGTACATCTCTGATTGTATCAAAGAATCTATGGATGTATTTGGTAATCAGCCGGACCGGTTTGGAACTATCCTTATGAGCGCTATTGCAGTTTTGGCAATGCTGATTTTAAAGATACTGAAAAAGACGAGAGAACTATCCGCAAGACTCTTTTATACAGAGCCGATACAACCGCAGATGCCAGTGCAAGAACCTGTCCGCCAACCACCCGAAAAGGAAATACAGACCAAGCCGATGATACTGCCCAAGCCTGCCATGCCAGCAGAAGTAACCTCTTATCCGAAGCTATTTAAGATTTACAAGGAACTGAAACGACAGAATGAGCTCATTTTTGAGGCAGAAAAGGAACGCAATGCTTTGGAACTTGAGCGTGATGACCTGAAAGGACTTGCAAGATTTTTACCGGATTTACCACAAATCCCATAGTGCTTATGTAGATTATAAAGAACAAGTAGCTAATTGGGAGAAAAGCTATGGTGAGAACAGTCAAAGTCAGGATAAAAAAAGTGTGCTTGAGCGGCTGAAAAATCCACTTCAAAAAGTAGAGAACTATCAGCAGCAAAAAACAATTAAAAACAAAGATAGAGGGGCGAGGTAATCGCCCCATAGTAGAAAATACGTTTCATTGGAAATAATATTCCTCTTTTCTGCAAATATATTAAATAAAAACATTAAGAACTTGCGATTTTTATCACAAACATAGCTCAAAACATTGACACTTTACTGCCAGTAATATACAATAATATTTATAAAATGAGGAATGTGCATTATGAAGATAAATTATAAAAAATTATGGATACTGCTTATTGAAAAAGATATATCTCCCGCTACGCTAAGAAAGGATTTAAATATTGCTTCCGGAACAATGACAAAAATGCGTCGAAATGAGGAAGTAGCCCTCTCAGTGCTTTTAAGAATATGTGAATATTTGGATTGCAATATAGGTGATATATGTGATGCCATACGGGTGGATGGCGAATGATTTACGTATAAATATTACTATTGGAGGACTTAAGTTAATGGTAGATTTAAAACTTGAAAATGATGAGCGAATTATATGCAGGGTAAGGGATGCAGGAATATCTGATGGGACAATGAACGATACATTGGAAGGCTTGTTTTTGACGAATAGACATCTGATAAGTGTATACGAAAAACCATTTGCTTTGTTTTCAAAAGAAAAAATGATTATTGATAAGAAACCTCTTGAGTTGATTAGTAGTTGTAATGGCGAAATTCAAGTTGCGACGTATCAGGTAAATAACTCGCATCTTGAATAAACACCTCTCGGTTGAGATAATTGAAAAAGCTGAAAAAGTTCACAA
>CANRJF010000131.1 GCA_947630855.1 uncultured Lachnospiraceae bacterium | reverse complement strand
GCGGCAGATAAAGGCACAGGAGGTGGAAAACGAAAAAGCTGCCCGGGAATTAGAAACGGCACAGGAGGAAAACAAGAAAGCCAAAGAGGAAGCAGCCGGGGTGCAGAAACAACTGGAGGATATTTCTGCCAGGGAAGAGCAGCTTAGGGCGGAAGCGGCTTTGTACAGCGAGAAGGAGGCTGCCGCCGACAGCGACACTTTTCTGAAACAGAAAATGATATCTTCTTACCTGGAAAATCAGGAATTTCTGATTGCTGCACAAAGCGAAGTGCTGGGAAGCATGGGGGTGGATACCGGCTTTCTGGTGTCTTATACGGAGCGCGACGTAAAAGGGGAGGCTTTGGAGATGGTAGAAAATGCCGTGATTGATGGGCTGGCGGAAGAAATGGGTGCAGCGGGGGATGTGGCAGGAACAACGGTGAAGGAAGTGATTCATTCCATGGCGGAGGATTTTTCTGTGGACGGGCTCTGCCAGGGAATTTCCAACGGCCTTTCTTCCGGAGTGCAGAATGTGATGCAGTCCAGTATACAGGATAAAATTAATGACTTCGCTGGATTTGACATATTTGGTACAGCGGATTTAGTCGATCAACTTGCCGGTTATGAAACAAAGGTGCCGGAGTACCTTGCAAGCAAAATTTCCCTTCAGATACAAAATGATGCGGATTCTTTATATTCCTATCTGGAGCAGGAACAGCTTACAAAAACAGATTTGGAAAACATACAGGTATGGTTTGCCGATATGGGGGCTTTAACAGAGGAATTGTACGAGCAGACAGACGGCGGGGTAGATGTGCGGCCAACAGACTGGCAGCTGCACAATGAGAATTTAAAAGAGATATATAAAGGATACTGTATCAACGAGCAGATTATTGCATTGTGTGAGGAAGAACTGGGGGTGGAGCATGAAAAAGAATAAAATATGGACATGGATTCTTGCCGCCGTTTATGTCATGCTTTTTACCGTGCTGGGGACATATGGGTACAGGCAGGTTTGCAGCATAGAAAATCAAAAAAAGATTCTCTGTGAAGAAAACCGGGTACTGACGGCAGAGAAGGAAAAGGCCATACAGGAGAGGGAGAAGGCAGGGGAACAAAAGAAAAGCATGGAGGGGCAGATTGCCGAGAAAGAAAACGCCCTTTCAAAACAGCAGGAAATCATTAACGGATATGAAAGCATTCTCTCCGGCCTGGAGGTTTACCGCAGCCAGGTGGAGGCGGTGCGCAGCGCATTTGAAACAGAGCTTGCCTATCAGCCATCTCCCATTGCATATAATTATGACCAGGCGGTGCAGGAGGATAATGAGAAGAAAGGGAAAATTTATGACACGCTCTCCAATATTTTACCGGGAGTAATGGGGTTTGTGTTTTCGGTGTCTGAGGAGGATAAAAACAATGCCAATACGGATATTTTAGCACGGGTAAACCAGCAGGCTCAGGACACCCTTATCTCTCCCCGGCAGAAGGTATCCAATCAGGTAAGCCGGATGAATGTCTGTATTGATATGTACAATGAATTTGTGGATGCGGAAGGTTTAGAAGAGCAGTTTGTCAATCTTAAGGTGCTGGAAAAAGTCTGCCAGAAAAAACCCATCAACAACGACCTGCTGGAAGGGGACAGGCAGAAATTGATGGAATGTTTAAAGGATTATTATGTCCGATTAAAAGCGGTATATGACATGTATAAATTTGTATTGACAGATAACCCATACAATCAGGCTTACCTTAGCACTATGGAATGGGATTTGCAGCAGATGGAAGGGATTTTTGCAGCCCGGGGCATCAATCCCATGCAGGATTTAAACGAAGAGCAGACGGCTGTGCTCTTGCAAATCCAGCAGACGCTGCGGGGGATTGTAGACGATTTGGAATCAAAGAGAGCCGTCCTGCCGTCCATTCCCATTGCAAACCAGGGGTTTCTGGATTACAAAAAAGAGGGCAGGGGAGCCAGGGTATATCATTATGAAAAAGACATGGAAAGCGGGAAAATGCTGATTTATATCCAGGAGAGAAAGCTGGTGGGGGACGGAGTCAGCCAGATTATTTATGATTTAAATGGTGAGCCGGTGTATGTGGAGGGAGCCGGAGGCCACGCATATTATTATGACGGGATTGTGCTGGAAAATGCCATGGCAAGGGATGCGTCTTTGGCGTACCAGAAAGCGGTGAACCTGTATCAGAATTTTTACGGCATGGCGGAGGAAGTTTATTTTGCCAATACCCTGCTGGAAATGTGATAGTGACAGAAGCAAAAAATTATTGAGATATTATGCAGTTTATCAGTAAACAGGAGGAAACATATGATGGAATTTTTTGATATAAAGCGGATACAAAAGGAAAAGGCAAATCTGCCGGAGGCGGAAGGCTGTAACAGACAGATAGCTGAATTGGAGGAGAAGAGAAAAGAAATTATCTGCCGGATTGGCCAAATTTATGTGGAAAATGCAACAGAAGAGACGGTTGCAGGTACGGCATATGAAGAAGCTTACCGTGAGTTTAAATTGGCAGAGGAGGAAATGGAGGTGCTGGAGAAGCGGAAGCTGGCGGTACAGGGCCTGCGGAAATGTGAAAAGTGCGGGAATATTCTGGTGATAAACAGCTCTTTTTGCAATATGTGCGGGGAGAAACTGGAAGCGTTGTTTGTTCCCACAAAGGATAATCCGCATATTTGTGAAAAATGCGGAACACCTTATGATGAAGATACCTTGTTCTGCACTGTCTGCGGAAATAAGCTGGCATAAAACGCCAGCGTCGCAAAAGAAAACTGGGAACTTCCATATGTCCGGGGGTTCCCATAACAGGAGGAAATGAAAAGTGGTTATATTAGGCAATATTTTATGGTTTATTTTTGCGGGATGGTGGAATTTTCTGGTATATGCATTTTGCGGCTGTGTGTGCTATATCACTGTTATCGGCATTCCCATTGGAAAGGCGTTGTTTCAGTATGCAAAATTGATGGTACTGCCCTATGGAAAAGTGATTGTCCGGGAGACCGACATCAAGGGAAAGGAAAATGTTGCGGCAGTACGCCAGGTGGGAGGCGTCATTGCCAATCTTATCTGGCTGCCCATTGGAGTTATTTTATTTATCTGCAATGTTTTTCTTATGATAGGGGCGGCAGTTTCCATTATCGGAATACCTGTGGCTGTTGTGATTGCCAGGAGTTCTACCTTTTTAATCTGGCCTGTGGGGGCAAGGGTGATTACCAAAGAGGAAGCAGATGTTCTTCGTATGGAAAAGTCAATGATGAAAGTGGCAGGGACGGCAATGGCGGTCAATTCCATGGCAGCACAGCAGACGGCTTCTAAGGAGCAGAAAACGGAAAAAATAAGCCAGGAGAGTTCCCAGGCCATAGAAAGCATAAAGGAAGGGGGCTCCCAGGCCATAGAAAGTTTAAAGGAAACCGGGAGCAAAGCAGTGTCGGTTCTGGCGGAGAAAAAAAGTGCGGGGATATCTGCTTTAAAAGAAAGGCAGAGTTCATTGGCAGGAGATGTGCAGGCCAATGGAAATGAAAATTCTTTGAATGAGATTTTGGAGCAGTTGGAAGTGAAACTTTACAGGAACAAAGTTATGGCGTGGATTATGCCTTTTTTAGAGTATATTACGCTTGGAATCGGTGTTTTATTTGTGATAGCCGGTATTGTTTATGTACAGTATTTTTATGGGGCTTTGAGATTCTTTTATGGCATAATTTACGGCATCAGCCTGGCATCTCCGCTGTTGTTTCTGTCTGGAGTATTGGGGATGTTTAAGAGAAATCATTTGTTTGTCACTGCTGTATTGGGCATACAGCTTTTTGCATCTGCGGCGCTTAGAATTTTGGGAGGGCCGGGGACAAGTATTATCGTAATTTTGTGTCTGCTTGGAATAACGGTGTGGTATGTTTTTACTTTCATTGTGGTGAAAAACCCGGCAGAGAAGATGAAAAAAACAAGTGCCGTTTTTGGGAATGCGGCGCCGGAAAACATGCGAATGGCAGGGGAAAAGGTGAATATACAAAATGATGCAAACGGAAGGCATTTTTGCAGCCAGTGTGGAGCAGAGTATAAAGGAATGATTACTTTCTGCCCAAAATGCGGGGAGAGAGTGGGATAAAGAGGAGAGCAGAGGAGGAGAGATATGTTTTGCCATAATTGCGGAGCGGAAATAAAAGAAGGGGTCTATTTTTGCCCTAAATGCGGAACAAGGCAGGAGGAGAAAAAGAACAGGGAGGGCTTGGATGGACAAAACCCGGAAACGGAGGTGAAAAAAAATCCTGGTAATAAAGAGATAAAAAAGATTTTAAAAAAAGAAGGGAAGGAAACTTATAATGAGATTTTAGCAAATTCTATTAGTATAATTGGGGGAGCAGTAAGTATTATCGTGCTTATTATTGTGCTGATTTATACATGCGTGATTAGGCCGCATATAGACGAATACAAGCTTTCCGGGGAAAATAGTTATGATGATAAAGGAAATTTAATAAAAGAAGTTATTTATGACTCTGATGGTGAGATTTCATCAAAGAAAGAGTATAGCTATGACGAGTATCATAATGTGACAAAGGAAGTTGATTATGATGTACATGATGGTACAATTGCAGTAGAGACAGAGTATAGCTATGATAAGTATCATAATGTAACAAAAGAAGAAACTCATAATAATTTTTTTGACGAAGATTATGTTTATACTTATGAATATGTTTATGATGAACAGGGCAATAAGGAAAAGCAGTATGTTTATCATGATGGTGAAGATAAATATATGCAACAAATGATTATTTATGCTGAAAACGGAAATATGGAAGAGGAGATTTATTATGATAGTAATGGTAATGTAACAAAAGTGTGCAGTTATGACGAATATGAAAATATAAAGGAAGAGTATCTCCATGGCGCTGACGGAAATATTACTGCTGAAAAATGGTATAAGTACAGCTATGACAATAATGGCAATAAATTAGAAGTAATTTGTAATAGCCAGGATGGGAGCAGGTTTTTTAGAGATAGTATTGAGCGTTACAGTTATGATGAGCAGGGGAACATTACAAAGGAATCTTATTATGACGGCATGGATAAACTGAAATACAGCATGGAATATACTTATGATGAATCAGGAAATAAGGTAGAGGAGATTTACTATGATGAGGAGGAAATTATAGACTATTCCAGCTCCCACTGGTATGAGTTTATTTATGATAAAGACGGAAAGGTAAAAAAGAAGCTGGAAAAAAATTCTGACGGGGATGTTCTCTCAAAGGAGAAATATAAATATGACAACAGAGGAAATGTAACAAAAATATATACGGCTGATTAGAACAGGGAGGAGCGCTATGTTTTGCCATAATTGTGGAGCGGAAATGAAGGAAGGGGCATTGTTCTGTCCGAAGTGTGGCACAAAGCAGAGGTCACAGGAACAGGAGGATTTTCAGACTGTTCAGCCGCAGGAGGGCGGGCAGCCTGCCGGTGATTCAAAATTTTCAGGAAAAACCATGCGCCTTTTGGGAATTTTTGCAGGGGCGGCCGTCATTCTGGCAGGGACGGCGGCCGGGGTATTCTTTTTAAAAGGCGGGAATAAACCGGGACAGGCAGTGGAGGCAACAGAGCAGGAACCCCAGGAGCCGTTATATTGCATTGAGGACGTGGCTGTCATTGACACGGGTGCAAAAAACCACACCCCGGGGACGAAACAGCAGGGAATGAAATGGGACAGCAGCCTTTTTTACTGGCTGGAGGACGCTTCGGAGGACGTAAACGACGGGAACATTGCAAAATGCCGGCTTTCCAAGACCCTGCTGCGGGATGCGGACACCCGGAATCTAAACCAGTATGAGATTTACAGCAACCCGGAAAGCGGGGAGGTATACAAAATCGTGTCCATCAAAGGGTTGGAAAATGGTCTGGAGCTGGTGGACTATTATTATAAGGACGGCAGGCTGAATTTTGCCTTCCGGCGGCAGGATTCTGTGTACACCCCCACCTATGCCACCATCGGGAAGGTGGGGGAACGGTATTATTTTGCGGAGGACGTGATGGTGCGCTGGCGGCTGATTCAGGTGCCGGATGAAATCCAGGAGCATACGCTGGCCATGGAGGATACATGGTATCCCCAGACGGATTATTTTACGGAAAATGATGAGGCGAGGGCATTGTATGACAGCAGGGAAGTTGAAATGTTAAATGCCGCCTGCAATGTATATGACGCAGTCACGGGAAACAAAAATGAGGGCAGGGTGAAAGGATTTTTAAGGGACACCACGGGAAAGGGCATTGCCGGAAAGACGGTGGGGTTTTACAGGGATTCGGACGGCGCGCTTTTGTATGAGACGGAAACAGACGAGCAGGGGATGTTTGCAGCCTTTGTATATCTGGACGACACTGCCTGTACTTTAAAAGTAAAGGGGGACGGGGAGTATAAGGAAGAAAGCGTACAGGGCATACAGTTTGCGGCATCCTCCGTTACATATGATTATGACATCACGCTGCACAAAGAGGGCGGGGACGAATACCCCGTGGTTCTCCATGCCTATTCCGCCGTGGATGTGATAATGCAGGAAAATACTGTGGCGCAGGGAAATGACGCGGCACAGGAGAATGCTGCGCAGGAAAATCCCGTACAGGAGGCTTCCGCTGCATCAGGGAATATGTTGCAGACGGTGACGGCTTATGTCCGGGAAGGAGAGGGGAACCGGACAGGGGAAGTAATTCTGGAGACAAGTACCCAAAACGGGGAAATTTCCATGAACCTGCCCTCCGGCATCTATACGGTGCAGCTCCACGTAGACGGGTATATGGATATTTACGTGAAAATTGAAGTGGAGGAGGAGACAGCCCCACGGGATGTATATGTGATGCCCCAGCTAAACGAGGGACAGACAGGCGTTGTCTTAACTTGGGACGGGGAAGAAACGGATTTGGATTTGACATTGTTTACCCCCTACCAGGCAGAAAACGGGGACATGGCCCATATCGGCGGAAATGTAAAAGAGGACGGCCATGGAAATGTGCTTGTCTCCGACAATAAAAGCAGATGCGAGGCAATGTATGTTAATTCCGGGGAGCCGGGAAGCTATAAGCTGTATGTGAACAATTACACGGACAGCCTGGCGGGAAATTATGCGTCGGATGCCCTGGGCAGAATCAATGTCCATATTTATATTTACAACAGCAGCGGCTTTGTGGCGGAGTATACCGTCCCGTTAGACCAGACCGGCGTTGTGTGGGAAGTTTTGGAATTAAACGGGGATACCCTCACCCCGGCGCAGAGGATTTATTCTGAGGTCAGCGGGAAAGCATGGTGGACGGAGGATAAAGATAAAAACAAAAAGGCAAGGAAGGCCTTTTATGATGTACTGATAAACGGCGTGGAGCCGGAAGGGGATTATGATAAGTCAGTTTTTGCATTCATTAGGGAAGAGGCAGCGGGAGTATCAGCCAGCAGTGGTTCAACATTTTTATTAAAAGACATAGATGGAGATGGAGTGGAAGAATTGTTTTTTTCTAGTGGAGAAGACAGTATAAAAACGGTCGATGATTTTGGAGAATCTGGCGGCTCTGCAACAATAAGTTATGCATTAAGGTATAAAGAAACAGGAGTGGAGGTAATGTTTTTCCATACAGTGGATTATAGTAATGGTGAATTTTTGCTGGATAATGGTCAGGTTGTAACTATGTCTACTGGAGGTACAAGTGGTCAGGATATGATACCGGAAGAAAGCAGGTGGAAGAATAGTACGGAAGAAATATGGTTTGGTAGAAATATTTATGGTATTTATGAGGATTGGGCAGAATTTCGTGGTGAATGGACAGATGGCAAGGAGAGGACATATAGCGAATTTTCTTATTCAGATGACCTTGGAACAGAATACTTTATAGACGACCATCTTGTATCCAAAGAAGAATGGAGAAACGGCATCCAAACGGATATTATCAATAATCTGATTCCAGAAGAGCAGTACTATGAACTTAATTTTGAAAATGTCCAAAAAGTGTTAGGGAACTGAACATCCAAAAAGCAAGGGGCATAGCTTAAAAAAATCACTTGTGAGCTATAACTATCTTAGAGTATGTCCACAGGCAGGAGTAAAAAGAGGGTGTAAAAAATCACATTCTTTGTTACAATATAGACAGTAAAAAATTTTTGTGTTAGTACATGTTAATGTCAGGGAGGAATGATTATGATTACAGCAGAACTTACCAAAAAAATAGATACTTTATCAAGTGATGAATACCGGATGGTAGAGGCATATGTTGATAATGTAATGGAATATTCAAGGCGCAGGAAGAAGGATGCTGCATGGCAAAAGATTAAGTTGGAACTGATGGAATCTGAAAAACGAATGAAAGCGGAAGGTGGTGTTAGTTCCAGACAGCTAAGAAAGAATTTGGGTGTGCAGCATGTAAGAAATTATTTATTCTCATAAAAGTTATGTTTTGTCATAATTGCAGAGTGGAAATAAAGCAGGGCAGGCAGTTGAGACCACGGAGCATGAACCCTAGTATAAGCCAAATTAAATAACCATACGATTCACTTGCCTAAATTTCCATCTGCTGCGTGAATCATAAAGGTATTTAATGTGGCTTATATTAAGTTATTTTGTTGACAGGAACCACAAATAAAGAACGGAGGCAATACCGTGAATGAACTGGAAAAATGCATGGCAGGGGAATACTATAACTGCCATGATAAAATTTTTTTGGAATTGAAAGCCCAGGCAAGAAGATTATTGAAAGAATATAATGCCCTTGCCTATGAACAGAAAGAAGAAAAAGCAGATATTTTGAAACGATTATTTGGAAAAATTGGCATAAATGTATCGGTTGGATTGCCTTTTATCTGTGATTATGGGCAAAATATTTATTTGGGAAACAATGTATCTGTCAATATGAATTGTACATTTGTAGACTGCAATAAAATAACCATTGGGGATAACGTATTGATAGCTTCAAATGTACAGCTTTATACAGCAACGCACCCGGTTGAATTGTCAGAAAGGCTAACGCCAAACTGGAATCTTAATGACGGCCAATATTTCTGCCGTACTTATGCACTCCCAATCACAATTGGAAGCGGCTGTTGGGTGGGTGGTGGTGTTATTATATTGCCGGGAGTAACAATCGGACAGGGCAGCGTCATAGGAGCAGGGAGTGTTGTGACAAAAGATATTCCGGAAAATTCACTGGCAGTTGGGAATCCATGCCGCGTTATTCGGAAAATAAACGCGGAGAAAAATTATGATGAAAAATAGGAATTTTTTAGTAGACTTTGGAGTTTGTAAGTGTTATAATGGTTGTCAGGCAGATATGGTTCATCGGTAGAACGCTAGCTTCCCAAGCTGGAAAGGCGGGTTCGACTCCCGTTATCTGCTTTACGGAAAAAGAACCGTAAATCAAAGATTTTCCGGTAAAATCAATGGTTTGCGGTTGTTTTTTATGTTTAACTATAACGTGTAATAATAAGATATTATGATAATCGTTCGGACAGAAACGTCAGTGAAAAAGGCTGGCTTTTGGCATTTAATGCAAGCAGTTCAGGGACGGCATACCGCACACGCTCCATTAGTGCATCAAGCGAACCGGATTCCAATACCAGTCCTGGGACATCATCACTTGTAGCAGTCCACACATTTGCATCATTATCCCATGTAAATGAATAACATAATTCATAAAAATAAAATTACACTCCTTTTTCTTAATCTGTCCCGTAGCAGGGTAAAAATCAACTGATTGGGATTTCAAACGTTGCTTCGTGTTTATTTCCGTTTGATTCATACATATTAAAATGATTTTTATATTATCGCTTTTATTCCCGCAAGCAACGAGCCAAGTGACTGCTTGCTGCGGGGGCTTTGACTTTTAATCTTCTAAATCTTGTTGTATCATTTCAAGTATTTCTCTTATCAGTGAGTCTTTCTCTTCGGCTGTCTTTGCCTCCAGAACCCTTTCCAGTTCTTTTTTGTCTCTCCGTCTAATTGACTTGTACTGTTTATCTGTCATATCTAACATAACCTCCATTTTGTAATCTCCTTTCCGTTAAAGGCTTGTTTCTTAACCATTTACAGTATAATTTATGTGTCATCAAAAAGCAACACGCAAATTAAAAAGGTCAATTTTTAAAGTAAATTCCACTTTCCCAAAGTAAATTCCATCAAAAGCTACTGATTTTGAAAATATTA
>CANRJF010000130.1 GCA_947630855.1 uncultured Lachnospiraceae bacterium | reverse complement strand
GGGATGACGACGTGGACATTGCCATGGTGCGCAGCGAATACCGCAAGTTCTGCAGGGCATGTGAAAAGGAACTTAACAAGGAAAAATTTTTTTTCCAGACCCATGACACAGACCCGGAATATCGGTGGGGTTATGCCAAGGTGCTGAAAAACGGCACCTCTTTTGTGCGTTACGGGCAAGAGCACATGAAGATGAAGCGGGGGGTGTACGTGGAGATTTTCCCCATGGACGGCATTCCCAAAAAGCCTGTGGAAAAGGCGGTGTTTAACGCTTTAAGAGTGTGCTGCAGAAAGGTGATGTACTCGGAGGCAGGAAAGGTGTGCAGCAAAAGCCCCGCATTAAGATGCTGGTATGGTTTCCTGAATAAAATACCTGTTAATGCGGCTTTTAACATGCTGAATTTTCTATCCAGAAAATACGATGAGCGGAATGCAGACTATGTGACCTGCCTGTCTTTTAAGGACTGCTGGGTGAAAGGGGAGCCGGGCTTTAAGCGGGAGTATTATCTGGATACAAAAAGAGGCTCCTTTGAAGGAATAGAGGTAAATATACCGGAGAAAGATAAAGAACTGCTGGTAACTCTGTTCGGTAAAGACTATATGACACCGCCACCAGAAAAAGACAGGGTGACGCATATCCCGGCTTCCAGCTTTAAGTTCTGATAGGTCGGAAACAAGTTTTAAACAGATACATGGAAGGAAACAAAAACAATGAAGCTTATGAACTGCAGTGCAGCAGATTTTATTGAAAAGCTGGATGGAAGAAAAGTCATTTGTTTTGGAGCGGGGAGCACATTAATTGAGGCTGATTTTGAAGTCCTCAGAATCGAGGACCTGGAAAAACATATTGCTTTTTTTATTGACAATGACAAAAATAAGCACGGATTAAAATATAAATACCGGGGTTATGAGTATGACATCAGGGGCGTAGACGCGCTGGGTGAGATAGAGGCAGAACGTTATGTCCTTTTGATCACCTGCGCTTTTTATGTAGAAATATACAAACAGCTAAGGAATATCCCGGCAGCTAAGGAACTGGAATGCTACATGTACAACGTTGTGTGCAGCTATCCGGACCTTGCCATAGAAAAATTCTTTACGAAAGAAATTGAAAAACATCCTTACAGGGACTGGAAAGAGATACTTAAGAGCCTTAAATTAAAAGACAGACATAAAGGGGAGCGTTGCTTTGTCATTGGCAACGGGCCAAGCCTTACGGCCGGAGATCTGGAACTTTTAAAAGGCGAGGTGACATTTGCAGCAAACAGGATTTTTAAGATATTTGATGAAACAGACTGGCGGCCTACTTATTACATCTGCATTGATTATCTGATGTATGGGCTGGATTACAAAGAGGTAAACCAGATTGATGCAGATATTAAGTTTGTACCCATAGAACGGGCGCTGGCGGCGGGGGAAATATTTGATGAAGTCACCTATTATAACAGAGTGGTCAACTGTGTGAGCATAGAAAATGGTGAGATTGTCAGGAGCAGGGACTTTAAGTTTTCCGACGACGTGGAAGAGATTGTCTATGGCGGGCAGACAGTTTTGTATGATGCACTGCAGTTTGCTGTCTACATGGGTTTTTCCGAAATATACCTGGTGGGTGTAGACTGCAATTATAAACTGGAAGTCTTAGAAGACGGAACTATTGTGGAAAATGACTGTGAAAAGAACCATTTCAACGACAGGTATGACGAGGGCTTAGAAGATGCCATTGCAGTTGTGGGGACATTATATGCAGCCAGACTGGCATTCCAGAAGGCAAAAGAGAAATGTGAAGAAAAAGGCATTGTAATAAAAAATGCTACAAGAGGTGGAAAGCTTGAAGTTTTTGAACGGATTTCTCTGGATGAATTGATAACCCATTGAGAAAAGGAGAACTATTTATGGAATGCAGGATATGCGGGTGCCGGAAATCCGAAGTGATTTACAAAGGCATTATTCGGGACGGCTCTTTTGGAAATTATACAAAAAATGATGTAGAAATGCACCAATGCCTGGACTGCGGCGCAATATATCATGAAAACAGCAGAGACGCACAGTTTTATGAAAGCAGCGAATACCGGCAGAAAATGGGGGAAGAAGCAGATGACTATGCTTCCCTGCATGATAAGGAAGTTCTGGAAAAACTTACCATAACGGGAACGGATATTTTCAGGGACAAGACCATAGCAGATATCGGATGCGGGGGCGGAAGCTTCCTTGATTTTGTGGCGGGAGCAGCTTCACAGGTTCTTGGGATAGAGCCCACGGAAGCTTACCGGAAAAAACTGGAAAAAAGGGGATACCATATGTATGCCTATATGGAAGATGCCCTTAAGGATTTTGAAGGCAGCGTGGACGTCATTGTTTCTTTTGATGTGATTGAACATGTGGAAGATCCCCGCAGGTTTATGGAGGAATGTTACAGCCTGTGCAGGAAAGGCGGAAGAATTATCATAGGAACTCCCACCGAGCAGCCGGTGATGCGCATAGCCCTGGGGGAGGAGTATGACAGATTCCTCTTTTCTACCCAGCATCTGTGGGTCTTAAACAAAGAAAGTTTAAGACTTTCGGCAGAACTGGCTGGCTTTCGGAACATAGAGATAAAGTACCGGCAAAGGTATGGCCTGGGCAACCTGGTTTCATGGCTGAAATACAGAAAGCCCATGGGAAATGTGTCCTGCCCGTATATATCGGAACACGTAAGTAAAGGCTGGACGGCAGACACAGAGGAACGGGGCATGGCAGACTATATTGTGGCATATGCGGAAAAATGAAAGGAGCATGGATATGAATCCTTTTTTGGACAAAGATAAATTTTTCCTGATTGCCGGACCCTGCGCACTGGAATCGGAAGAAAATATTATGTACCTGGCTTCTGAGATTAAAAAGATAACAGACAGGCTGGGAATTCGATATTGTTTTAAGGCTTCCTGGGACAAGGCAAACCGCACAACTGCCGAAAAATACAGAGGTTTGGGGCTGCAGGAAGGGATGCGTATTTTAGGGAAAGCAAAACAGGAACTCGGCGTATGCATAGCTACGGACATCCATGAGGCATGGCAGGCTCCCATCGTAGCAGAAACCGCGGACATCATACAGATTCCTGCCTTTTTGTGCAGACAGACGGACCTTATTAAAGCAGCGGCAGAAACCGGCAGGATTCTTAATATAAAGAAAGCGCAGTTTTTAAGCCCGGAAGAAATGGTAAATGTTATAGGCAAATGTGAGTTTTTCGGCAACAAAGATATCATGCTCTGCGAGCGGGGCACAAGTTTTGGTTACAATAGCCTTGTGGTTGACATGACAGGGCTTGTGAGGATGAAAAAGCTGGGATATCCGGTGGTGTTTGATGCAACTCACAGCGTCCAGATATCCGGTGGCGGGGAGCATTATGGAAACAGCGGGAAGAGGGAATTTGTCCCTTATCTTGCCAGAGCTGCCATGGCAACGGGGGCTTTGGACGGCATTTTCATGGAAGTGCATAACGACCTGGAACACGCAAAATGCGACGGAAGCTGCATGCTCCGCCTGGAAATGTTAGAGGAACTTTTAAAAGAACTGCTGGAAATCAGGGCAGTGCAGAATAAATATTCTTATGGAGTTTAAGCGATGTATATATTGGAACCTGTGGCTCACAACACGATATGGGGTGGGACAAAATTAAGCGGATATATCCCGGGAAACAGCGGCCAGGTGGGACACTTATATCTGGTCAACGGTCATAAGGAAATGTCAAACGTCATAGCTGATGGTCCGTACAGGGGGAAAAACCTGTGGGAAGTTTTTGCCGAAAAGAAACGGGACTGGGGAATGGAAGCATATGATGAATTTCCCCTGACTATCGCTTTGGTAGATGCAGCGGAGCATCTGAGCATACAAGTACACCCGGATGATACTGCCGCAGAGCGGCTGGAACATAAACGGACAGGGAAAACGGAATCCTGGCTTTTCCTTGACGCGCCGGAATCGGGGTGGATTTATGCCGGATGCCGGTGCAAAACCAAGGAGGATGTAGAAAAGGCCGTCGCAGAAGAAAAAATGGAAGGGGCCACAGGACGTCTTGAAATCAGGGAAAACGACTATGTGTGCATAGAGGCTGGGACGCTCCATGCAATAACATCCGGAAGCCTTGTATATGAAATCGAATACGGGAGTGACTACACCTATCGTTTTTATGATTATAACAGAAAAGACCGGGAGGGGAACTCCAGGGAACTCCACATTCATAAGGCTGTCCAGGCGGTCCGCCCGGAAATCATGCCCAAGGTAAAACAGTTCAGTGAAGATATCTGGTTCAGTGAAAAGTACTATGAAATCTGCCGGAAAAGAAATATCTGCGGATATAAAAACATGTCCCGGACGTTAGAATGCATTTCTGTAATGGACGGAAGCGGAGACTGCAATGGATATGCCATAAGAGGCGGCAGAAGCATTCTTCTGCTGCCAGGGGAGGAACTGAAAGAAGCCATAATCTATGACGCATTTATAGCGAGGTTGAAAAAGACAGATGGAAAGACAGGTTAAGGTGTTTGTCATGGATGTGGACGGCACTATGACAGACGGAAAAATCTATATGGGTGAAAAGGGAGAAGTTTTTAAGGCCTTTGACATTAAAGACGGATACGGCATCCATGAAATGCTGCCGGAACGGGGCGTAGATACGGTCATCCTTACCGGAAGGACGTCCGAAATTGTAATGAACCGGGCCAAGGAGCTGGAAATCAGCCATGTGCTGCAGGGTGTAAAGGATAAAGAAAGCGCACTGCATAAACTGGCAGGAGAATTAGGCTGCAGTACGGAAGAATTCGCCTATATCGGGGACGATGTCATCGATATTGGAGCCATGAAACTGTGCGGCATCAGGGGATGCCCTGCCGACGCGGCCGGGGAAGTTAAAGATATCTGTGATTATGTATCCGATAAAAGGGGCGGGGAAGGAGCCGTCCGGGATTTTATTGAATGGCTGTCCCGGGAGAAGAAAATCTAACAGCAGAAATACAGGAAAGAAAAATGGACGGAAAAGACATAAAAGGAAAACTAAATTTAAAGCTGTGTCCTTCTATGATGTGTGCTGATTACAGCTGCCTGAAACAGGAAGTGGAAGCATTAGAGCTGGCCGGAGCCGACATCTTCCATTTAGATGTGATGGACGGGCAGTATGTCCCCAATTTCGGCATGGGGATACAGGATATCCGGTTCATATGCCGGCACTCAAAAATAAAGACAGAAGTACACTTAATGATTGAAAATCCCCTTAAATACATTGAACTGTTTGCGGACTGTGGTGTTGACATTATCTACATACATCCGGAATCTGAATACCATGCCATCACCACTCTCCAAAAAATCGGGGAATTGGGGCTGGAAGCAGGAATTGTACTAAATCCCGGAACATCTGTAAGCTCCGTTTTAGAACTGCTGAACGTAGTAAAGAGGGTTATGGTCATGGGGGTGAACCCAGGCCATGCAGGCCAGATGTACCTCCCCTATGCTGAAAATAAGATAGGTAAACTTCTGGAATTAAAAAAAGATTACCAGTATGCCATAGGAATGGACGGAGCCTGCAATGAAGAAGTAGTAGGCCGCTTAAGTAAAAAAGGCGTAGAGAATTTTGTCCTGGGAACGGCCGGGCTTTTTTACGGCGACATGGATTACAAAGAACACATCAGCCGAATCATAAGAGCTGCAGGGAGGAACATGGAATGAAGATAGCTGCATTTGCCACTATAAAAATGAACAGTGAGCGGGTACCCCACAAGAATACACAGCCGGTGGGGAGCAGGCCTTTATGCTGGCACATACTCAATACCGCATTGGCGGTAAAAGAAATAGACCGTGTGTATGTATACTGCAGCGATGAGGCAGTCACAGACTATATCCCGTCGGAGGTAAAATTCATACAAAGGGAAAAATGGCTGGATGGAAACAGCATCAGGGCAAATGATACTTATACGGCATTTGTTAAAGATGTCGATGCAGACATTTACATAGCATTATGCACTACATCTCCATTTATCAAGCATGAGTCAATTGAAAATGCATTGCAGAAGGTCCTTTATGAAGGGTATGATTCAGCTTTTACAGCAAGAAAAATGCAGACATTTGCATGGTATGAGGGAAAACCCGTGAATTATGATGTTGCAGATATCCCGCGGACGCAGGATTTGGAACCGGTATACGTGGAGACAAGCGCTTTTTTCATCTTTACAAAAAAGCTGTGGACGGAACATCAAAGACGCATCGGATGGCATCCATATATCCAGGAAGTTGGGGAAATTGAAGCAGTGGATATTGACACCATGGAAGATTTGGAGTTTGCACAGATGCTGGCGGATCATGTGCTGCATATATGATAGTGGAAAGGATTTAGGAAATATGTCAAACTGCCACAAATTAGAAAACATACTGGACTGGACAGACGGAACAACAGCCTTTAAAGACACGCTGCTGGAAAAAGCAGAAAAATATCAGCAGATTCTTATCTTTGGAGCAGGAATCGGCGGAAAAATGGTTTATGATTTTCTGTCAGAGCACAGCCAGGAACATAAAGTAATATACTTTAGCGACAACAACAAAAACAAGACGGGAGGCTCCTATTTAGGAAAACCGGTTATTCTGCCAGAGCAGATTGTATTTGGAAATGATATGTTGATTCTGGTATCCAGTACAGCTTTTGACGTAATTTATAAACAGCTTGTAAAACTGGGAGCAGACGGTAAAAATATTTGTTACTGCCAGCCGGCAGGTTTTCATTTAAAAAACAGTTCTGACAGAGACTTTATCCGGGAAAATATACAACTTTTTGAAAATATATATGAAAAACTGGCTGACTTGAAATCCAGAAAAATATTCCGATGCCTGCTTAATTACAGGATATCAAAAAACATTTCTTATTTGGAGGAAATGAAAGATGTTGTAGATAGTGAAGAAAACCAGTATTTCGATGCAGATTTGCTGGCCGGATATGAGTTTTCCAAGGGCTTCATAGATGCAGGCGCATATCATGGAGATACTGTCAGGAGTTTTTACAGGCATTTCCCAGAATATAAGGGGAATTATTACTGTTTGGAAGCCGGTCAGACATCGTATAAACGATTATGTGCCAGTATTGCAGAAACAACACAGGAGAATATATATACATATCAATGTGCAGTCTGGAATGAAAAAGGCAGCCTAAAGTTTGATACAGCGTCATTTGGGGATGGCGGAGGTTCCCGTGTCAGTGATAAAGGTGAAACTGTGTACTGTGACGCACTTGACAATCTGTTTCTGGATAAGCCTGTGGATTTCATCAAAATGGACATTGAAGGCGCAGAAAAAAGAGCATTGCTTGGAGCTAAAAAGATTATTCAAAAAAATAACCCTATTCTTGCTATATGCATATATCATAAGCAGGAAGATTTTTTCGATATACCAATGACAATCGAGGACATTACGGGGGAAGGGTATGAATTTTATGTGAGACAGTACCGCTATGGACAGTCAGAAACCGTTTTATACGCTATGCCAAAATCACGAATGAAAAAATAAAGAAAAAGCGGGGAAGGAGAAGAGCAGATGCACCTTGAATTTAAAGAAAGCAGTCCTGATATAGTAAGCGGTAATGTAATAAGGAAACTGAAAACTTATAAAAGTGTCATTGTATTTGGCGGAGGGGATAGCGGCAGCTGGGCTGTTCATCTGCTTCGGCAGAATGGAATTTTGCCTGTTTGCTATTGTGACAATTCTCCGAGAAAATGGGGAAAGACGAAAGACGGCCTGCTGATTGAAAGATTTGAAGATGCATTGAAAGAATATGAAAAAGCAGCGATTGTCATTGCTTCCATGTGGAAAGAAGAAATTTATCATCAAATCTGTAAATATGATAGTTCTTTATCTTCACACATTTATGACATACTGACTTCCATGGCATGGGAGACATCAGATAAATCATATGAATCCAAAGAAATAGATTATATACAAAAAAACCTGACAGCATTTGAAAAACTATATGATGAATTGGCGGATTGGGAATCCAAAAGGACATTGCAAGGCGTATTAAATTACCGTCTGACAAGAGATAAGAAGTTCCTGGAAAATATTAAAAGCAATGAAAGCACTTATCTTGATAAAACAATATTAAGTTCTGCAATGCTCTGTGGGATTGCAAACAGGGAAATAATAGACGGCGGGGCATTTGACGGAGACACCGCAGAATTTTTTATTAACACTATCGGAACAGATAAGAAAACTGTCTTAAAAATACATTGCTATGAAGCAGATGAAAAAAACTGCAGAATTATAGAGAAAAAAATTGAAGAAGGAAAGTATATGCCCCATGAAGTATTTTTGCATAAAGCAGCTTTGTGGGATAAAAATGGAGAAATCACTTTTGATGGAAACGGCCTGTCGGGGCATGTGGATGAAAACGCAGGAGACAAGGTCTGTACAGAATCCATAGACAATTACAAATATGAAAATGTGGGATTGATAAAGCTTGATATAGAAGGGGCAGAACGAAAAGCCCTTCAGGGAGCAGAAGAAACAATAAGGAGATGCCAGCCGGTGCTGGCAGTCTGTGCATACCATTTACAGGATGACTTATTGGTATTGACAGATTTTATAAAAGCACTTGGATTAGGATATTCTTTAAAATTAAGGCATTATATGCTTTCGTCTGGAGACACCATACTGTATGGCATACCAGAAAAAAGTGGGGAAATTTTCAGAAGAAAAAGACAGGAGGTGGAGCTGAATGGACATTGAAATCAAACATGAAGATGAACTTACAGAGTTTCTCCGCCCGTTTGAGGGAAATATTTACATCGTCGGGGCAGGAAAATACGCCAAACTATTGGGTAGATTCCTGTGCAGGAGCAGGATAGGATGGAAAGGCTACATAGACGGACGCAAAAAAAAACGGGGAGAAAAAGAACCAGGGACAGGAAAGGAAATACTGGTTTATCCCACAGCTTTTGAAAAAAATGACCACTTCATTGTTTCGTCTGAAATATATGGAGAGGAAATGATAAAGCAGCTAGGGGAAGCAGGTGTATCAGATAAACATATTTGGAATTTCCCATACATTGAAGATATTATATGGGAAATATCCGGTTCCCCGGCAGAGTGGGGAAACAATCTGAAAAAAGTACGAGCTTTCCATCTACTGATGGAATAGGATATGCAACAGCATACAGGTTTTTAGAAGAAGGAGCCTGTGTTCTGATTAATGGAAGAAATGAATCAAAGGCCCGGGAGAAAAGAGAGTTATTAGAGAAAACTTTTGGGAAAAACCGTGTTTTTCTTTACACAGGAGATACAGCATCAGAGAATGGAATCAGTGGGATATCCCGGTATGCAGAAGAGATTTTCGGACATATTGACTGTGTTGTCGCAAATTTAGGGTGCGGGAAGCCCATGGCACAGAGCAGTCTGGATGAAGAAGGATGGAGAAAGGGCTTTGATATCAACTTATTTAGTGCTGTGAAGCTGATACAGGCATTTGACAATCTTTGGGAAGTAGATACAGGCGGAAGCATTATTACTGTTTCATCATTGGCAGCGTATAACAGGATTTCTGCACCCTACGCATATGCAGCAGCAAAGCAGGGAATCCGCGTCTTTTCAAAATATTTGTCAGATGATTACGCCGGACGAAAGATTCGCGTGAACAGTGTGATTCCCGGGAATGTGTATTATAAAGGCGGACGTTGGGAAGAGTTGCTTAGACAGGATGAAGCCGGCGTAAAAGAATATATAGAATCATCTGTACCTCTAAAGCGTTTTGCTATTCCTGATGAAATTGCGGACGCCATTGTTTTTCTGGCATCCGGCCGTGCTTCCTTTATTACAGGAGTCGCGCTTCTTGTAGATGGCGGACAAAGCAGGGCAGTAGTTTAAAACGGAAAGGAATTTATATGAAAGCAGGACTGGCACAGACATGTATTGCCTGGGAAGATAAGGGAAAAAACTTTGAAGAAGTGCAGAAATATGTTAAAGAGGCTAAGAAAGACGGGGCAGAAATCATTTTTTTCCCGGAAATGAGCCTGACAGGATTTTCCATGCATACTGATTTGACGGGTGAGACTGGATGGGAAACAGTTAACCGTGTTCGAACGCTTGCGCAAAAAGAAAAATTGCCATAGGGATAGGATGGACTCAAAAAAAGATAAGCTGTCTGAGAACCACTATACTGTGTTAGATGAAAATGCTGGAATCCTCTCTGATTATGTGAAAATACATCCATTTTCCTATTCAGGGGAAAATAAATTTTTTGTTCCGGGAGAACAGATTGTTCTGTTTGATTATGGCGAGTACA
>CANRJF010000129.1 GCA_947630855.1 uncultured Lachnospiraceae bacterium | reverse complement strand
TGAAGAGATAATCAAGATTTGCCACCTCTATCAGGTGGCAATACTTTTTCGGGCAGGCGAGTTATTTGCCTGATACTAATATTCTACGGTGTCAGCCGGATTTTCGTCCAAAAAAGAAAAATTTAGTTGTAAAAAAAACTATACAATGCTATAATTCCTACAAAGCATAAAACATTTCTATTTTCTAATCTTTCCAGAAACATTCATAAAATCAGAAAATCTATGCTTGAAATTCCAAAATGAAAGCAGGAGATTCTGAGTGTCTCCTGAAACGGCTACAACTTTATAGGATGAAAAGGCTGAAAGATTTTCAGTCAGCCGTTGGTGAAGCCTTTGGATGTTGTAACGATAACATTTTTGTGGATGTCAAGTCCACAGCAGATGAAGTATTTTAATATAAACCAAACAATGAGGCGCACAACTTGCTCTTTCATGACTTGTATGTGCCTGAGCGAAGCGAAAGGAATGATAAAAACCATGAGCAATGTGAGAAGAATCTATGTGGAAAAAAAGCCGGATTATGCAGTATCGGCAAAGGAACTTAAGTCTGAAATAAAAAGTTACCTGGGAATCAGGACAGTAGAGGATGTACGGGTATTCATCCGTTATGATATAGAAAATATTTCTGACGAAACTTATAAGAAAGCCATCCATACCGTTTTTTCTGAACCGCCTGTGGATAATGTATACGAGGAAACCATTGATTTGCAGGGGGGAAAAACATTCAGCGTGGAATTTCTTCCCGGACAGTTTGACCAGAGGGCGGATTCCGCGGAGCAGTGCGTAAAATTATTAAATGAAAAAGAGGAACCAATTATCCGTACTGCCACCACTTATGTGGTTTACGGGGAAATAAACGAAAGCCAGTTTTCTGCCATAAAAGAACACTGCATCAATCCCGTAGATTCCAGGGAGACGGATTTAAATAAACCGGAAACATTGATGGTAAATTTTCCCGAGCCGGATGATGTGAAAATTTTTCATGGTTTCTGCGAGATGGAGGAAAATGCGCTTAAGGGATTATACGATTCTTTGAATCTGGCAATGACCTTTAAGGATTTTCTGCATATCCAAAATTATTTTAAAAATGAGGAGAAGAGGGAGCCTTCCATGACGGAAATCCGGGTGTTGGACACTTACTGGTCCGACCACTGCCGTCATACCACCTTTTCCACGGAACTTACGGAGGTAACATTTGGGGAAGGGGATTATAAAAAGCCCATAGAGGATTCCTATAAAGATTATCTGAAAACCTATGAGAACCTGTATGCAGGCAGGAGTGATAAATTTGTGTGTCTGATGGACATAGCCCTTATGGCAATGAAGCGGCTGAAAAAGGAGGGTAAGTTGGAAGACCAGGAGGAATCCGACGAGATTAACGCCTGCTCCATTGTAGTGCCTGTGGAGGTGGACGGAAAGACGGAAGAATGGCTTGTAAATTTTAAAAATGAAACCCACAACCATCCTACGGAAATTGAGCCTTTCGGCGGCGCGGCAACCTGTCTGGGAGGCGCCATCCGTGACCCCTTATCCGGCAGGACTTATGTGTACCAGGCAATGCGTATCACCGGCGCGGCAGACCCTACGGTATCCGTAAAAGATACTTTGGAAGGAAAACTGCCTCAGAAAAAACTGGTGAGGGGGGCTGCCCACGGTTACAGTTCCTATGGCAACCAGATTGGGCTGGCAACCGGTTACGTTAAGGAGATTTACCATCCCAATTACGTGGCAAAACGTATGGAAATTGGTGCGGTAATGGGAGCTGCCCCAAGGCGCGGGGTGAAAAGGCTGACCTCAGACCCGGGAGATATTATTATCCTCCTGGGAGGAAGGACGGGACGTGACGGCTGCGGCGGAGCCACCGGTTCGTCCAAAGCACATAATACGGAATCCATTGATACCTGCGGCGCGGAAGTACAGAAGGGAAATCCACCCACAGAGCGGAAAATTCAGAGATTATTCCGCAGGGAAGAAGTGAGCAGAATCATTAAAAAATGTAACGATTTCGGAGCCGGAGGTGTATCCGTTGCCATCGGTGAACTGGCAGACGGCCTCCTGGTGGATTTAGATAAAGTTCCGAAAAAATATGCGGGATTAGATGGTACGGAAATCGCCATTTCCGAATCCCAGGAGCGTATGGCAGTGGTGGTTGCCCCGGAAGATGTGGAACAGTTTTTGGCATATGCAGGAGAGGAAAATCTGGAGGCGGTAAAAGTTGCCGTGGTAACAAAGGAGCCCCGTCTGATATTAAGCTGGAGGGGAAAAGAAATTGTAAATATTTCCAGGGCATTTTTAAATACAAACGGCGCCCATCAGGAGACAAAAGTGGCGGTGGAAATTCCCTCTAAGGAAGATAATTATTTAGAGAAGATTTCCATTCCCGGCGTAAAAGATGCAGTGGAAAAACAGGATGTGAAGGCGGCATGGCTTTTGGAACTGGCGGATTTAAATGTGTGCTCCCAGAAAGGCTTAGTTGAAATGTTTGACGGTTCCATCGGTGCAGGCAGCGTGTATATGCCTTACGGGGGACGTTACCAGTTGACGGAAACCCAGAGTATGGTGGCTAAACTTCCCGTGGCTGAGGGAAAAACAGATACCGTCACCATGATGAGTTACGGTTTTGACCCGTATCTTTCCTCCTGGAGCCCATTCCACGGTGCAGTTTACGCCGTGTTAGAATCCGTATCCCGAATTGTAACAGCCGGGGGAGACTGGCATAAAATACGTTTTACTTTCCAGGAATATTTCAGGAGAATGTCTAAAGAGCCTTCCCGCTGGAGCCAGCCCGTGGCAGCCCTTCTTGGGGCTTACAGCGCACAGATAGGGTTTGGACTGCCCTCTATCGGAGGAAAAGACAGTATGTCGGGAACATTTAATGATATTGATGTTCCGCCTACCCTGGTATCTTTTGCGGTGGATGTGGCGAAGGAGAAAAATATTATTACGCCGGAACTTAAAAATGCGGGAAATGAACTGTTTCTCTTTACCATCCAAAAGGATGAATATGACCTTCCGGTTTATGAGAACGTAATGAAAGTGTATGATGTGGTGCACAGCCTTACAGAAAGCCGGGCAGTTATTTCCGCTTATGCTCTGGACGGCAAGGGCCTTGCGGCAGCGGTAAGCAAAATGGCATTTGGAAACAAGCTTGGTGTTACGATAAATGATGATGTGGCGAAAATGACTTTGTTTGCGCCGGGATTTGGCAATATTGTGGCGGAAGTCCCGTCAGAAAAGGCGGAGGAAGTAAAGGCTGCATGTGAAAAAGCAGGAATCAGCAATGCGCTGGCTTTTGTGGGCAGGGTAAATGAGGAATCCGCATTCCTCTACAAAGATATGAGAATTTCCATGGAGGAGGCAATTTCGGCATGGACGGGCACACTGGAAAAAGTTTTCCCCACCAGGGCGTCAGAAGAGAAAGAGGAAGTAAAAACACAGGTTTATAAAACAGATAACATTTATATATGCAGGCATAAGGTGGCAAAACCTACGGTGTTTATCCCTGTATTCCCGGGAACCAACTGTGAGTATGACAGTGAGAAGGCTTTCCTGGCGGCAGGCGCCAATGTAATTACAAAGGTATTTAAAAACTTAAATGAAGAGGATATCCGGGAATCTGTGGATGTTTTTGAAAAAGCCATCGGGGAATCCCAGATGATTATGTTTCCCGGAGGATTTTCTGCCGGTGATGAACCGGAAGGTTCCGCCAAGTTTTTTGCCACGGCTTTCCGCAATGAGAAGTTAAAAGAAGCTGTGTACAGGCTGTTAAATGAAAGGGACGGCTTGATGTTAGGCATCTGCAACGGTTTCCAGGCATTGGTTAAACTGGGGCTATTGCCTTATGGTGAAATCAGGGAACAGACGGAAGATTCCCCCACCCTCACTTACAATATGGTGGGCAGGCATATCAGCAAGATGGTGTACACAAAGGTTGTCACCAACAAATCACCCTGGCTGCAAAAGGCAGAAACAGGCAAAGTGTACTGCAACCCTGCATCCCATGGGGAAGGGCGTTTTGTCGCTCCCAGGAAATGGCTGGATAAACTGATGGAAAACGGGCAGATTGCTACCCAGTATGTAAATGAATCCGGCAATGCCACCATGGATGAGGAGTGGAACGTAAACGGCTCCTATGCCGCCATTGAGGGCATTACAAGCCCTGACGGGCGTATCCTTGGGAAAATGGCCCATTCGGAACGGCGGGGAGATTATGTTGCCATTAATATTTACGGGGAGCAGGATATGAAGCTGTTTGAATCAGGAGTGGAATATTTTAGATAAGAAGTGTGGTTTAGGCGTTTCCGTAAATGACAAAACCTTTCTTACTGCATAGACTAATAAGACGAAATAGAAAGAGGCAGATGCTATGGGAATCATCAGTTTTGCAAAAGAAGAATTTCAGGTTATCAAAGAGCGGGACCCGGCAATCAAATCTCCAATGGAAGTCTTGCTGTATCCTACATTTCGTGTTATGCTAAGTTACAGGCGCGCCCATAAACATTATATCAAAGGACATTTTTTCCGTGCCAGGTATATTTCCCAGCGGGCGGCAAGAAAGACGGGAATCGAGATACATCCGGGAGCCGTTATCGGCAAAGGTTTTTTTATCGACCACGGCAGCGGGGTAATTATCGGGGAAACTGCCATTATCGGGGATAATGTCACCTTATATCAGGGCGTTACCCTGGGGGGGACAGGAAAAGAAACAGGCAAGCGCCATCCCACCTTAAAAGATAACGTGATGGTCAGCGCAGGGGCAAAAATTCTCGGTTCCTTTACCATAGGGGAAAATTCCAAAATCGGGGCAGGAAGCGTAGTATTGGAGGAAGTACCCCCAAACTGTACCGTGGTAGGCGTTCCGGGACGTATTGTAAAGCGGGATAATCAGAAAGTGCCAAGAAGCGATATGGACCAGGTGAACCTGCCTGACCCTGTAAAAGAAGATATTATAGCATTGCAGCAGGCAAATACTGCATTGTGCAATAAGGTCATAGATTTAGAGCAGAAGTTAAAGGAATTGGAAAAACAGAAAGGATAACCATATGAAACTTTTTAATACTTTGTCAAGGCAAAAGGAAGACTTTGTCCCCTTAGAGGAGGGGAAAGTAAGAATGTATGTCTGCGGGCCTACGGTGTACAATTATATCCATATAGGAAATGCCAGGCCCATGATCGTATTTGACACCGTAAGGCGGTATATGGAGTACAAAGGATATGAGGTAAATTATGTATCCAATTTTACGGATGTGGATGATAAAATCATAAATAAAGCCATAGAGGAAGGAACAACGGCAGAGGAAGTATCCAGACGTTTTATTGAGGAATGTAAAAAAGATATGCAGGCTTTAAATGTAAAGCCTGCCACCACTCATCCCTTAGCCACCCAGGAGATTCAGGGAATGATTGACATGATTTCCAGTTTAATAGAAAAAGGTTATGCTTACAGGGCACAGGACGGAACGGTGTATTTCAGAACCCGTAAATTTAAGGATTACGGAAAGCTGTCCCACAAAAATTTAGACGATTTGCAGGCAGGCCACAGGGACATTAAGGTGACTGGGGATTTCAAGGAGGACGCCCTGGACTTTGTTCTCTGGAAGCCCAAAAAAGAGGGGGAGCCTTACTGGGAATCCCCCTGGTGCAAAGGGCGTCCCGGCTGGCATATTGAGTGTTCCGTTATGTCCAAAAAATATTTAGGGGATGAAATTGACATTCATGCAGGGGGGGAGGACTTGATTTTTCCCCATCATGAAAATGAGATTGCCCAGAGTGAAGCGGCTAACGGGGTGGAGTTTTCTAAATACTGGATGCATAATGGTTTTTTAAATATTGACAATAAAAAAATGTCAAAATCCTCCGGCAATTTCTTTACCGTAAGGGAAATCGGGGAAAAATACGACCTGCAGGTGCTGCGCTTTTTCATGCTAAGCGCCCATTACAGAAGCCCCTTAAATTTCAGTGAGGAATTAATGGAGGCTGCAAAAAACGGTTTGGAGCGTATTGTTACGGCGGCAGAGCACTTAAGGCATCTCTTAAAAAATGCCCCCGAAGATGGGCCGGCAAAAGAAGAGACAGATTTACTCCATGGGGCAAAGCAGTACACAGAAAAGTTTGAAGCTGCCATGGATGATGATTTTAATACGGCAGACGCCGTATCCGCCGTGTTTGAACTGGTGAAATATATAAACACCAGTGTATCGGAAAACACCGCAAAAGAGACGCTTAATGGGTTTTACGGCCAGTTAAAACAGCTTTGTGATGTCCTTGGCATTATCATAGAAAAAGAGGAAGAAATATTAGATGAGGAGATTGAAGGGTTAATCCAGGAACGGCAGGCAGCCAGAAAAGAAAAGAATTTTAAGCGGGCGGATGAGATTCGAGATTTGCTTTTAGAAAAAGGAATAATTTTAAAAGACACAAGAGAAGGGGTACAATGGAAAAAGGCATAGATGCATATATAAAGGAACAATTTCAGATTGGAGAGGTGAATCTGCGCACATATTCACCTCTCACCTTTGCATATATAGGAGACGGGGTTTTCGATTTGATTATCCGTTCCGTTGTAGTGGCACGGGGCAACACAAAGGTAAACAAGCTGCACCACAGGACAAGCAGTGTGGTGATGGCCCATACCCAGGCAGAAATGGCAGATAAGCTTCAGCCCTATCTTACCGAAGAAGAGCAGGATATTTACCGCAGAGGCAGAAATGCAAAATCTTTTACCATGGCAAAAAATGCCACCATGACAGATTACAAAAAAGCAACGGGATTTGAGGCGCTTATAGGGTATCTGTATCTGAAAGACGAGTTTGGGCGTATTGTGGAACTGGTAAAATCAGGGTTAGACGAGATAGATGTCCACATATAAATTTTTGGAGGAAATATGGAAACAGAATCGTTAAAAATTGAGGGAAGAAATGCCATATTGGAGGCGTTTCGTTCCGGTAAGACCATAGATAAGCTTTTTGTGTTAGGCGGCTGTAAAGACGGGCCTGTGCAGACTATTTTACGGGAAGCTAAGAGACAGGATACCATTGTGGAGTTTGTGTCAAAAGAAACAGGCAAACACCAGGGGGTAGTTGCTGTGGCTTCTGCGTACGGTTATGCTTCGGTGGAGGATATTTTAAGCAGGGCCCAAAAAAAAGGAGAGCCGCCCTTTGTGATTATATTGGACGACATCGAAGACCCCCACAACTTGGGAGCTATTATCCGTACCGCCAACCTGGCGGGTGCCCATGGGGTGATTATCCACAAGCGCAGGGCGGCGGGGCTGACAGGAACGGTGGTGAAGGCTTCCGCAGGAGCAGTCAATTATACGCCTGTGGCGAAAGTTACCAATATTACAAACACCATAAAAGAATTAAAAGACAGGGGATTGTGGTTTGTCTGCGCAGATATGGGGGGTACCTGTATGTATGACCTGGACTTAAAGGGGCCCATAGGGCTTGTGATTGGAAGCGAAGGGGAAGGGGTATCCAAACTGGTAAAGGAAAATTGTGATTTTACAGCCGGGATTCCCATGAAAGGAGATATTGATTCCTTAAATGCATCTGTGGCAGCAGGCGTGCTGGCATATGAGATTTTACGCCAGAGAGGAGTATAGGTTGAAAGATTACAAAAAATATTCGGATGAGAAACTTTTAACCCTTTATGGGAAAAAGGAACCGGAGATTATGGAGTATCTTCTGGGCAAGTACAAACCTTTGGTGTTAAAAAAAGCCAATGCCCTGTATCTTATCGGCGGTGATACGGACGATTTGATTCAGGAGGGAATGATTGGGCTGTTTAAGGCGGTGAGGGATTTTGATTCCCAAAAAGAGGCCTCATTTTACCATTTTGCGGAGCTGTGTATTACAAGGCAGATGTATAAGGCGGTGGAGGCTTCCCGAAGAAAAAAGCATGTGCCTTTAAACTCTTATATATCTCTTTATGATGAGGCAGGGGAAAACGGCATGATGCTGGCAGACATGTTAATGGAGGAATCAGGCCAGAATCCTGAGCGCATGTTTATTGACAGGGAGACATATCTCCAGGAGTTGGAAAAATTGTCAGAAAATTTAAGCAAAATGGAAAAACAAGTGTTGGATTACACACTGGAAGGCTTAAATTACAGACAAATTGCAAAAAAGCTGGACAAACCGCCGAAATCTATTGATAATGCCCTTCAGCGCATCAGGGGGAAGCTGGAAAAACAGCATAATCTTTAAAATCCTTACAATATTTCACAGAATTTTAAAAAAGTTTCCATTATAAATTCATATTTTTTGGGTATATTAATATCATCAGTTGAACAACAACTGATTACAAACAAACTTTTTCATAACTCTTCCCTAAACCCGTCTCGCAAGAGGCGGGTTTTTAATTGGTGTGCCTAGCGGCGCATGTTTTTAAACAAATTATTTGACAATGTAAACTGTTTCCACCATAATATAATTAGAAATCGAAAGGAGATGTTTTTATGGCTACGGCACCAACACAGATTTGCATAGATGCGGATGTAAAAAAAGAAGCCACAGCTCTATTTTCAAGTCTTGGCCTTGATATGTCCGGAGCAGTTAATCTGTTCCTTCATCAGTGTGTCCTTCGCGGTGGTCTTCCTTTTGCGGTGGAGATGCCTCAATATTCTCAGCAGACTCTTGATGCAATGGCAGAAGCAAGGCGTATATCCTGTGACCCTGACGTTAAGGAATATAACAGCATGGAAGAACTGAAGGCGGCACTTAACGAGTGACTTACCATCTGAAATTTACTACAACTTATAAGAAAAGCTATAAGTTGATGAAAAAGCGTGGTCTTTCCAGTAATTTTTCCGGATTCAGGGAATGCCATATCAAGCCGGACTGGCTTCTAATATATCTGATTGAAAACGATATTCTCACTTTAACATTGGTTGATACAGGTTCTCATTCAGATATTTTCAAAAGGTGAATAAGAGAAATGCGAGAGTATTATGGTAAAATTAATTTTTATAAAGCAAACAAATGAACATTAACGGGAGCAGATATTACAGTTTAGGTCAAAGGTGCTTTTGGCAGAGCATCAGGAATGTCTCACAGTGGCAGTAATTCTAAATAGGATTGCTGCTTTTTTTTATGCAAAGAATTGTATGAACAAATAATACTTGACATGATGCCGGGGGGGGGTATAATGTCTGTGAATAATGAAAAATGGGGAATGCTGTCGATGGACAACAGAGGATAAAACTGCCGCTGTTCGGGCAGTAGAAAAGATAAGAAGGAGAGAACAGAAGAGAATATGTTTTGTAAAAAATGCGGAAAAGAGTTGAAAGACAACAGTAAGTTTTGCCCTTACTGCGGCAGCAGCGTAGGGAAAAAGCAGGGGAAAGGGAAAAAAGAAAAAGAGAAGAGTAAGGATAAAAAAATGTCGTCACCCACCCTGCCAAAGCAGGCGAAGGCAGGAATTATCATAGGGGTTCTGGCGGGAGCGGCAGCTTTGGGAGGGGTAATCGGATTTGTCCTGCCCCAGCAAAAGCCGGTGGATTCCAAATACACGCAGGGGGTATCTGCGGAAGCGGAAACGGAGAGCATAATCCCGGAAGAGACAGAGGATGGCGGGACAAATGAAACGGCTGCCGCAAATCCGGCGGAGAGCATACCGGGGGAAACGCCTGCGGCAGAGCCCTCCGCCAGCCAGGAACCGGATGGAAGTGCCCAGCCGGAGGGAAATGCCCAGCCGGAAGGAAGTGCACAAACGGAAGGAAATGTCCAGCCGGATTTGGAAAAAGATATTGCACAAATCCGGGAATGGTATTATGCCACACGGGAACATATGGAAAATGGAGCAGTGGTTGTAGACTACGGAGATAATTTTATTGGATATTACAACGAAGATAAGCTGGAAATGGTCACAGGGCCGGCGTGGACTATTTTTGACATGACAGGAGAGTATTATCTTCATGACGGCAGTTTCTATTTTCTGTTTCTCCATGGAGATGAAGGAGAACAAAGATATTATATAAAGGATGGCAGCCTGATACGTTACATAGACGAAAACGGCACAACCTACGATACCCAGTTGGAAAATTTTCAGGAGCAGTTTAATCAGGTCTGGGGAGAGGTGGATTTTGCGAAAGCAACGTCGGAGCAGGCTTATTTCCTTCCTTTGATAGACGTGCGGTATTATACAGAGGAAGAATTGGCAGATATGGATGCGCAGACCCTTTATCTGGCCAGGAATGAGCTGTACGCCAGGCATGGACGGAGATTTCAGAATGAGGAACTGCAATTCTTTTTTGATAGTGAACACTGGTATGAGCCCCGTGTAGATGAGGTGCCGGACAGTGAATTTAATGAGTATGAAAAAGCCAATCTGCAGTTGATACAGGAATTAGAGGAAAAGCGCAAAGCAGAAGAAGGAGGAAGGTAGATGAAAAAGATACAGTTTTCAGGGAAAGGAACATGGGCAGTCCTTCCTCTTGTGATACTGGTGTTTGGGGCATCCCTCCTGTATGGATACAGTGAGGCCGGAATG
>CANRJF010000128.1 GCA_947630855.1 uncultured Lachnospiraceae bacterium | reverse complement strand
TAAAAGTCCCGTGGGGATTTTATATCAGGCAGTTTATATTATGGTAATATATGCAGCCCAGTGCATTGCCATTATTGTGTCCTATCTATTATTTGAAAAACTGGAAATTTCCCTGGAGATGTATTCCTGTCTTTTAGGAATCTTTAAGGTGGCATTTGAAATAATTATTGTGCTCACTTTTGGAATGGTTTTGAAAAAGCGGTATGCAAAAGACCAGAAAAATTTAAAAATCCGGGGCATGATTCTGATACCTGTTTTTAGTATGGTACTGATGTTTTTATATATGATTGCAGGCACGGAGTTTTTTGAAAAATATGGTTATGGATATATTATTTTATTCTGCCTGATTGCGCTGGTGATAAACGGATGCTGCCTTTATTTCTGGTATGATGCGGCATCCACCCAGGAGTTAAAAAATAAACTGGAGCTGATAGAGCGGCAGAATGCCCTGACTTACCAGTATTATGGCGAGATGGAGGAAAACTATAATCAGTCCAGAAAAATCATTCACGACATTCGCAATCATATGCATATGTTAGAGCAGTCGGCAAAAATGGAAGAGGCAGGAACATATTTTACGGATGTCTATGCCATGTTAAATTCTCTGGGACTGAAATTTTACTGTGAAAACCGTATGTTAAATATTGTATTAAATGATAAGTGCAGGCATTTAAAAGAGGAGGAATTAAGCTGCAATCTGGGGGGAATCAAGCTGGGATTTATATCGGATATAGATATTACCACTATATTCGCAAATCTTTTAGACAACGCGCTGGAGGCAAAAAAGGAAGAAGAAAATTATTTGCTTAAAATCCGGGGAGAACAGATTCAGGATTTTACGGTAGTTAAAATTTCCAATACGTATAACGGAGAATACCGGGAGGGAAATTCCGGGAAAAAGGGACATGAAGGGCTGGGTTTAATGAATGCCAGGCAGGCTGTGGAGAAATACCATGGGGAAATGCGGGTGGAACATAAGGAAGGAATTTTTTCCGTGACCCTTGTGTTCCCGGGGCAAAGTTAATAGTGGAGTATAAAAACAGAGAGGACAATAAATATGGAAAAGAAAGAGAAAAAACAACTGATAATTTTTATAATTGTGGCATATGGAGTTACATTTTTTATGGGGCTTTTTATGTGGTATGGCAGCAAAAAGGGAGTAGATGTATCCGTATTTCCCAACGCCCAGATGTTTTACCCCGCGGCGGGGGTGATGCTGGCTTACCTTCTTACGGAAAAGAAAGAGGCGGGGCTGCCGAAAGCATTTTATATTTTCTTTGTGGTTTTAACGGGAGTTCTGGCGGTGATGGCTTTGGTTTCCGTAGCATTTCCCATGGAACTGAATCTTGCAATTATGCCCGGAATTACTCTTTGGTCACTGCTTATACAGTATGTGCTGATACTGGCAAGTATTGCAGCGTGGATTATTCTGCTGGTGACAAAAAAAGATAAACGGGAGGCTTACGGGCTGTGTTTTCATAAGGGAGGGGCGTCTGTACTTTGTGTCCTGCTGTTTCTTGTGCTGTATGTGGCAAGAACTGCTTTATCCTGTTTGATTGCAGGTGAGATAGAAGCCTTTACTTCCGTATTTTCCAGCGTTACAACATGGATAAATATTGCTGCGCTGCCGGTGAATTTCTTCCTGGTGTTTGTGGCATTTTTCGGGGAAGAATACGGCTGGCGGTATTATCTGCAGCCTTTGATGCAGGATAAGTTGGGAAAGCGGGCAGGGGTTATCCTTCTTGGAATTGTGTGGGGGCTTTGGCATCTTCCCGTTGATTTCTTTTATTACAGCACGGACACAGGACTGGCAATGGCGGCGGCCCAGCAGATTACCTGCATTACCCTGGGCATCTTTTTTGCATGGGCCTACATGAGTACGAATAATATCTGGGTGCCTGTTGTCATGCATTATCTGAATAACAATCTGGTCCCTGTTTTCAGCGGGAATTATTCGGCGGATGTGTTGGAAAACCAGACCGTTGCCTGGGGGGATTTGCCCATGGCGCTTTTGATAAATGCTATATTTTTCGGATTCTTTCTTCTGGCAAAACCTTTCCGTAAAAATGAATAAAAAACTGGTATAAATTTTTAAAATTGCCACATCCTTCTTTCTATAAACAATAGGAGCTGCAGCAGTAAGGCAGGTCTTTTAGGAAAGTTTTTGGAAAGAAGGAATTTTTATGCCATTATTAGAAAAAGAGTTTGTGAAATTTATGAGTCAGTTTGATGCCTGTCCATTTGAAATGATTACCGGGGAGAAAAGTCATTTTATCGGAAAAGGGGAGCCTAAGTTTACGGTGACGTTCCATAAGATTCCCGGGATGAAGTCTCTTTTGACCAGCACGTCCCTTGCGCTGGGTGAAGCATATATGAATGGGGATATTGAGATTGACGGGGATTTGTACGAGACGCTGAATTTGTTTATGGGGCAGATGGACAAGTTTTATACGGACAGGTGGAAGTTAAGAAAATTAATGTTTACTTCCGGCGATAAGGATAATCAGAAAAAGGAGGTCAGTTCCCATTATGATATCGGAAATGATTTTTATAAGTTGTGGCTGGATGAAACTTTAAGTTATTCCTGTGGATATTTTAAAGACGAAACAACCACTTTGTATGAGGCGCAGTGTGACAAGGTAGGGCGCATCCTGGAAAAACTGAATCTGAAAGAGGGTATGCGTCTTTGTGATATTGGCTGCGGATGGGGATTTCTGCTTATTGAGGCAGCGAAAAAATACAAAGTCCGGTGTGTCGGTATTACCCTGAGTGAAGAACAGAGGAAAAAGTGCAATGAGCGAATCGAGGAAGAGGGACTTACGGAGTATGTGAAAGTAAAATTATTAGATTACAGGGATTTGCCAAAATTTCATATAAGGTTTGACCGGGTAGTTTCCGTAGGCATGTTAGAGCATGTGGGGCGGAATAACTACGGGGAGTTTATGTCATGTGTGAAAAAGATTTTAAAGCCCGGAGGATTGTTTCTGCTTCATTATATCAGTGCATTAAAAGAGTATCCGGGGGATGCCTGGGTAAAGAAATATATTTTTCCGGGAGGAATGGTGCCAAGCCTGCGGGAGATTATTAATATTGCCGGGGATTTGAAGTTTTATACCCTGGATGTGGAAGATTTGCGTAGGCATTACAATAAGACGCTTTTGTGCTGGAATGAGAATTTTCAAAAGCATCGCAATGAGGTGGTGGAAATGTTTGATGAGCGTTTTGCGCGGATGTGGGAAATGTATCTCTGCGCCTGTGCCGCAACTTTTATGAATGGTGTGGTGGATTTGCATCAGATTTTGTTTAGCAATGATGTGAATAACGAGATTCCTATGACCAGGTGGTACTAATCTAATCTTTTATCCCAAAAGAGTTGAAATACACAACAGAGAATGGTAAAATGTAGGACATAGAAACCAGAAGATCAGTTTCAGTTTTTACAGAAGAAAAACCAGTGACATGACCATCCCAGAAGCCAAAATAATCTATCAGGCCCACAATTGTTCTCATTTTCGCATGTGTATAGAAAACTTTTACACATATATGGAATATCACCGCCTGGAAGTGGCAAAATGGCAGGAAGAGATGTGGCAAAATGAAAAAATCATTGAACTGTACGTAGAAATCCAGGCCACAGGAAGGGTGGACATATTCTTGGCATTGTATGAGGTGGCGGCAGAGTTTCGCAACAGGGAAAAGTTAAAGATGCTCTGTAAAAGTTTACATTGGATTATCATACCGGGCAGACCCCAGAATATGATTGAACTGGCGGAAACTATCCTGGGTAAAAGGGACAGACGTGTCAGAAGCGGCATGATTTATTGGGCTTTTGATTTGCACAATTTGAAGTTGATGGTGTCGCTCCTTTTTTATGTCCAAAATTGCCTGGAAAAAATAAAAACCTGGGATATTTACATTATAAGAAGGATTCAAAGGGCAAAGCATCTGCAGAAAGTCATTGAGGTAGAATTGTGGCAGGATATTTACTGATTCCTGCGGGCAACAAGCCAGTGGCTGCCTGCCGCGTGCCTTTGATTCCAAAAGGAGATTTTATGGCGGAATATCATTTACTAAAACAGGAGGGCAGTGCCAAGCGTGGGGAATTTAAAACCGTGCACGGAACCATTCAGACTCCTGTATTTATGAATGTAGGGACAGCGGCAGCTATCAAAGGCGCCGTATCCACAGAAGATTTAGAACAGATAAAAACGCAGGTACAATTGTCAAATACATACCATCTTCATGTGAGGCCCGGGGACGGGCTGATTCATGAATTGGGAGGACTGCATAAATTTATGTCCTGGAATAAGCCAATCCTTACGGATTCCGGCGGATTTCAGGTTTTTTCTTTGGCAGGGCTCAGGAAAATAAAAGAGGAAGGCGTATTTTTTAACTGCCACATCGATGGCCATAAAATATTTATGGGACCGGAGGAGAGTATGCAGATTCAGTCTCATTTGGCCTCCACCATTGCCATGGCATTTGACGAGTGCCCCAGCAGTGTGGCAGACCGAAGCTATGTGCAGAATTCTGTAAACCGTACTACCCGGTGGCTGGCACGGTGCAAAGATGAAATGCGGCGGTTAAACGGCCTGGAGGAAACTCTCAACAAAGAGCAGCTTTTATTTGCAATCAATCAGGGAGCGGTTTATGAGGATATCCGCATAGAACATGCAAAGAGAATAACGGACATGGATTTAGACGGTTATGCCATAGGCGGCCTTGCAGTGGGAGAGACCCATGAAGAGATGTACAGGATTATAGAGGCAGTAGTTCCCCATCTTCCCAAAGAAAAACCAACGTATCTTATGGGGGTGGGTACTCCGGCAAATATTTTGGAGGCGGTGGAACGCGGTGTGGATTTTTTTGACTGCGTGTACCCTTCCAGAAACGGACGTCACGGCCACGTCTATACCAATCATGGCAAGCTGAACCTGTTTAACCAGAAATACCAAAAAGACAGCCGCCCCATTGAAGAGGGGTGCCAGTGCCCCACATGTAAGCGTTATTCCCGGGCCTATATCCGCCATCTGTTAAAGGCAAAGGAGATGCTGGGCATGCGGCTTTGTGTGCTGCACAATCTATATTTTTATAATACCATGATGGAAGAAATCAGAAACGCTATTGATGAGGGGCGTTACCGGTCTTATAAAGAAGAAAAACTTTATGGCATGAAACAAAATGCAAAGCAGGAATCCTAAAAAATGTATAAAATCTCTTGCCCATTCTCAATGTTTTGTGTACAATGGAAAAAGTGGATTGCAATGCAGAAAATCAGAGCAGGAAAGGAGAAAAAATATGTCTATTTTATTAAATCAGACAACTGCCAATGTATCAATGGTTATGTCATTGGTGATTCTTTTTGCTTTCATGTATTTTTTCATGATTCGCCCCCAGAAGAAGGAGCAGCAGAAGAAAAATGCCATGTTATCAGAACTTGCGGTAGGAGATACCGTATTAACTACCAGTGGATTTTTTGGGGTAGTCATTGATATTTCAGATGACGATACCATTATCGTAGAATTTGGAAGCAACAAGAACTGCCGTATTCCCATGCAGAAAGCTGCCGTGGCAGCAGTGGAAAAACCGGAAGCAGCAGAAAAGTAAAAAGGTAAGATAAGTAAAACGGGAAGCGGCATGACCGCTTCCCGTTTTGGGAAAATACTCAATGTATATAAGGAGAATCTGATTGTTACAAATCGTATCTGTTCAGTACGTTCACAGATACAATGCAAAAATGCATGAAAATCGCTTCGCGATGGCATTTTTGCACGCCTGAATCATTTTCTTACGCCTCAAACAGTTGCTACAAATCTTCTACTGTAATATTTGGAACAGATATTTCCGGCAGGTCCACAGTTGCTTCTGCGTTATCTGCTCTGCCTTGCGGGTCATATTCCTCCTCCTCTGTTTTCTCTTCATCTTCCCAAAGAGAATCATATTTTTCTTTCTTTTCTTCTTCAGCCCTTCTCATAGCGCCCAGGTTTTTGGCAGCCATGTACATTTCCATATTGTAATCCATAAGCTTCTGTTCATCTTTGCCGGGTACTATGTCTCCGTGGGCGATACGTCTGAATACAACCATGATTTTACCTAATTCTATGGCTTGTTCCTTTAATGCATCCCCCTGCTGCCTTGCCACCTCTGCATTCCAGACGGCACAATACTGCTCTGTCAGATTATCCAGAACTTCCTGATTTTTGTCAAATGCCTTGTTCACTTCTTTTATGGAAAGTTCCAAAGTAGCGGCTTCCTCCGAAAACCGTACTTTTTCTTCCTCCGAAGCCGGAGTCATTTTCTTTAAATCGTCCCTTTGCTTGATAAGCGCCCTTCGCTGTTCTACTAATTGCTTCCGGTTTTCCCGGTATATTTTTTGTGCGTCACTAATTTTCATATTCTATCCTCCCTGACCAAATATGCATAGTAAAGAAAAAAGAACTTTGTTTTATTCTATATCGGCATTTTTTGAAAAAATTATACCAATATAACCCAAATTTATAAAAAATATGAAAAACTATAATGATAAATAATATTGAAATATTGTTTTTATTATTATATTATAGTAAGGAATTGTTAGAAACAGTATATAGACTGCGGGCAACATTGACGAAATTAAGATATTTGGATATACTTAGAGGAAATGAAAGGAAGATGAAGATGAGTTATCATGTAGGTGTGATATCCGGCGATGGAATCGGCCCGGAAATCGTAGCGGAAGCAAAAAAAGTATTAGATGCAGTGGGAAAGAAGTTTGGCCATGAATTTGAATATGAAGATATTTTAATGGGAGGATGCTCTATTGATGCCACAGGAGTGCCCCTGACGGACGAGGCAATTAACCAGGCAAAAAACAGTGATGCCGTTTTAATGGGCTCTATCGGCGGCAACACGGCAACTTCCCCCTGGTACAAATTATCCCCGGAACTCCGCCCGGAGGCAGGGCTTTTAAAATTAAGGAAATCCCTGAACTTATTTGCCAATTTAAGACCCGCTTATTTGTATGAGGAGTTAAAAGAAGCCTGCCCCTTAAGGGATGATATTATCGGTGACGGCTTTGATATGATGATTATGCGGGAGCTTACAGGAGGGCTTTATTTCGGCGCCAGGGAAACAAAAGAGGTGGATGGCGTTATGACAGCCGTTGACACCCTGACTTACAATGAAAATGAAATCAGAAGAATTGCAAAGAGAGGATTTGACATTGCCATGAAACGCCGGAAAAAAGTAACCAGCGTTGATAAGGCAAATGTGCTGGATTCTTCCAGGCTTTGGAGAAGCATGGTGGAAGAAGTGGCAAAAGATTATCCCCAAGTCACATATGAGCATATGCTGGTGGACAATTGTGCCATGCAGCTTGTAAAAGACCCGAAACAGTTTGATGTGATTCTCACGGAAAACATGTTCGGAGATATTTTATCCGATGAGGCAAGCATGGTGACAGGTTCCATCGGAATGTTATCTTCAGCCAGCTTAAATGATACAAAATTTGGGTTATACGAGCCCAGCGGCGGTTCAGCGCCGGATATTGCAGGAAAAGGAATTGCAAATCCCATTGCCACCATTTTAAGCGCAGCCATGATGCTCCGCTATTCCTTTGATTTGGACAAGGAGGCAGATGCCATTGAGAAGGCTGTCAAACAGGTATTAAAAGAAGGATACCGCACCATCGACATTATGCCCCAGGAGGAAGGAAAAAAAGCTGCCGTAAAACAGGTGGGCACAAAAGAGATGGGGGATTTGATTGTACAGCATTTACAATAAAAGAGTATTAAAGAATTGAATGGAGGTTACATAAAAATGAAAAGTGACAATGTAAAAAAGGGGATGCAGCAGGCACCCCATAGAAGTTTGTTTAACGCATTAGGATTTACGGAAGAGGAAATGAATAAGCCCATGGTAGGCATTGTAAGTTCCTACAATGAAATCGTACCGGGGCATATAAATCTGGATAAAATCGTCAACGCAGTAAAACTTGGAGTGGCAGAGGCAGGAGGCGTTCCTGTTGTGTTCCCGGCCATTGCAGTGTGTGACGGAATCGCTATGGGACATGTGGGCATGAAATATTCCCTGGTAACAAGGGATTTGATTGCAGATTCCACAGAATGTATGGCATTGGCACATCAGTTTGATGCCTTGGTCATGGTTCCAAATTGCGATAAAAACGTGCCAGGTCTTTTAATGGCGGCAGCCAGGGTAAATGTGCCTACCGTATTTGTATCCGGCGGCCCCATGCTTGCAGGCCATGTAAAAGGAAGAAAAACAAGTCTTTCTTCCATGTTTGAAGCGGTAGGCTCCTATGCTGCGGGAACCATGACCGAGGAAGACGTAAAAGAATATGAGGAGAAAACCTGTCCCACCTGCGGTTCCTGTTCCGGTATGTACACCGCAAATTCCATGAACTGTCTGACAGAGGCATTAGGCATGGGACTTAGGGGCAACGGAACCATCCCTGCCGTTTATTCCGAGAGAATTAAACTGGCAAAACACGCAGGCATGGCAGTTATGGAAATGTATAAGAAAAATATCCGCCCCAGAGATATCATGACAAAAGAAGCCATCTTAAATGCCCTTACCGTAGATATGGCATTAGGATGTTCCACCAACAGTATGCTTCACCTTCCGGCAATCGCCCATGAAGTGGGATTTGATTTTGATATTAAATTTGCAAACCCCATCAGCGAAAAAACACCAAACCTGTGCCATCTGGCTCCGGCGGGTCCGACTTATATGGAGGACTTAAACGAGGCAGGAGGAGTTTATGCAGTAATGAAAGAGCTGGCAGATATCGGGCTTTTAAACACGGACTGTATGACTGTAACCGGAAAAACCGTAGGTGAAAATATTAAAGACGCGGTAAACAAAAATCCGGAAGTTATCCGTCCCGTGGATAATCCTTATTCCAAAACAGGAGGGCTTGCCGTATTAAGCGGGAATCTGGCTCCGGACGGAGGAGTTGTAAAACGTTCTGCCGTTGTGGAGGAAATGATGGTACATGAAGGCCCGGCAAGAGTGTTTGACTGTGAGGAAGATGCCATTGACGCAATCAAGGGCGGCAGAATCGTGGCAGGTGACGTGGTGGTTATCCGCTATGAAGGCCCGAAAGGAGGCCCCGGTATGCGTGAAATGTTAAATCCCACCTCCGCCATTGCAGGCATGGGCTTAGGCTCTTCCGTGGCATTGATTACGGACGGACGTTTTTCCGGCGCCAGCCGTGGAGCGTCCATAGGCCATATTTCCCCGGAGGCAGCGGTAGGAGGCCCGATTGCCTTAGTGGAAGAAGGGGATATCATTAAGATTAATATTCCTGAAATGAAACTGGATGTGGCAATTTCAGAAGAAGAGATGGCTGCAAGGAAAGCAAAATGGCAGCCAAGGGAGCCTAAGACTACGGGCGGCTATATTGAGAGGTATGCATCCATGGTAACTTCAGGAAACTGCGGTGCTATTTTAAAGAAAAACTAACAGGAAAATAGAAAAGAAAAGAGGAATTTTCATGCAGTTGACAGGTGCACAAATTGTAATAGAATGTTTGAAAGAACAGGGCGTGGATACCGTGTTCGGATATCCGGGAGGTGCAATTTTAAATGTATATGACGAACTGTATAAGCATAAAGATGAAATCAGGCATATTTTAACTTCCCATGAGCAGGGGGCAAGCCATGGAGCGGACGGTTATGCCAGAAGTACGGGAAAGGTAGGCGTATGTCTTGCCACCAGCGGCCCGGGGGCAACGAACCTTGTAACGGGAATTGCTACTGCATATATGGATTCTGTGCCATTGGTGGCACTTACCTGCAATGTGGGAGTACCTCTTTTAGGAAAAGACAGTTTTCAGGAGATTGATATTACAGGAATTACCACACCGATTACAAAACACAATTTTATTGTTAAAGATGTGGAAAAACTTGCCGATACTATCCGCAGGGCATTTGAAATCGCCCCAAAAGGACGTCTGGGGCCGGTGCTTGTGGATATTCCCAAGGAT
Organism: uncultured Lachnospiraceae bacterium; assembly: GCA_947630855.1. Taxonomy (GTDB): domain Bacteria; phylum Bacillota; class Clostridia; order Lachnospirales; family Lachnospiraceae; genus Roseburia_B. The sequence goes on along the minus strand of CANRJF010000128.1, from coordinate 743 downwards.
GTAACAGCCAATAAATGCGAGTACTCCGTTGTAGTTCCCAAACGGGCGGCAAGATATACAGAGCAGATTACGGAAGAAGATTTGCAGACGGCTGTGGATATGATTCAGGAGGCAAAAAAACCCTATATATTTGTAGGCGGCGGGGCGGTAATTTCAGAGGCAAGCAGGGAATTAAACGAGTTTGCAGAGAAAATCCAGGCTCCGGTGTGTGACAGCCTTATGGGAAAAGGGGCATATGACGGCACAAAAGAAAAATACACCGGCATGTTGGGAATGCACGGCACAAAGACATCCAATTTAGGCGTCAGCGAGTGTGATTTGCTTATTGCCGTCGGGGTGCGTTTTTCTGACAGGGTAATCGGCAATGCCAGCAAATTTGCGGAAAATGCCAAGATTTTGCAGTTTGATGTAGACCCGGCGGAAATCAATAAAAATATTATGGTGGACGCATGTGTTATCGGGGATATAAAAGAAATTTTAAGCCGTTTAAATGCCAGGCTTTCCCCCATGGAGCACGGTGAATGGCTGAAACATATAGCAGAGTATAAGGAAAGTTATCCCCTGGTATGCCATAATATAGGATTAAGCGGGCCGTACCTTGTGAGCAAGGTTTATGAAAAGACAAAAGGAGATGCAGTCATTGTTACGGAAGTGGGACAGCATCAGATGTGGGCGGCACAGTTTTACAATTATAAAAACCCCAGAACATTCATTACCTCCGGCGGTCTTGGGACAATGGGATA
>CANRJF010000127.1 GCA_947630855.1 uncultured Lachnospiraceae bacterium | reverse complement strand
AAATCCAGGCCGGTGCATTCCCGTTGTGCATCACGAGATCAAAACATTAACTGTTACGCTTTCGTGAAACAACCTTACATTTGTGAAAAAAGTTGTTGACTATATGAATGAATCATGTTAGAATACATTCACGATTAAAAAATTAGATTTTTGTAGGGAATGGGTTTTACTCGTTCCCGATTTTTTTGTTATAAAATATATTTTTATAGATATTTTCGGTAACAAACGCGTAACTGACAAAATACATAAAAATGGCTTAAAATCAAGACTTGGAGTTTTCAAAGAGATAATTCAAGAGAATATCGAAAAAGAGCAACAAATCCCGAAAACCTTGTGTTTTTGGGGATTTCTTTATTGTCTGAAATTCTATGAGATGCCACAAAAACACACAAAATTTTATGGGTAAGTAACAGGTAAGTGACAAATGCAAATATGTTTTTCTTGTGTCTTATATAGACTGTAATAAAATGTAAAAAACACAAAGATGGAGGGGAAAATCATGGAGGATGCAGATAGATGGTGAAAAAGGAAAGTGACACAAAGAATCGAACTGCATACAAGAATCAGCACCGAAAAGACCACTATGATACGATACTGTTTGCATTTCCAAAGGGCGAAAAAGAAAAAATCAAAATAGCGCCTCCTCACTGGGGATGTCGGTCAATGAATATCTCTATGCACTGGTATGTGATGACCTCGCATCCGGAGAAAGCAGGTTTGGAAAGAAAAAACAGGGATTCAATGAAGAACAGCGTCGCATGTTGGAAAAGTGGCAGGAACATTCATTGTGAAAAGACATCCGAAATCAGATGGATAATCGGAAAGACACACAAGAAATAAGATTGTAGAATACAAGAAAATGTGATAAAATACGACATGACAACCGTGTTGCAGGGTGGGCCGACCTCTCATTTTTGATAGAATGGGGGGTGATGCCTATGAAAAATGATTTTGATATTAAGGATTTGATGACCTTTGGTCTGTTCTTTTTGGCATTGCTTACATTCGTTTTTACGTTTTGTAAGTAAGACTACATAGAAAAACCACCCCAAAACTTTGACTGAGCGAAAGGGTGGATTTTTCTATTCACGTTTTGTAAGGTCAACCCACCTTGTGGGCGGTTGCCTTTTGTATTTATAATATACCATAAGCGGACGGAGAGTTCAAGGGAAAATCAGTGTGTATGAAAAAAATATATAAGAAGGGATGAAAATTATGATAGAATTTATCGAATCGCCAATGTATGATAATTGGTTTAAAAATCATATTCCAGAAAAGAAATTATTGATTTGCTCACCTTATATGAAGCAGACTGCATTGGATAGAATTTTAAAGCTATATGATGTGGAAAATAGATGTTTAGATTTAGAAATACAAGTGTTGATTAGAGGAGATATAAAGGAATTTACATATAGTAAAAGTACAGACTTTTCTGTAATAGAGACTTTTTTAGGGATGGATTCTTTTGATATTGATAACTTTAAAAGAATGACTAATTTGCACATGAAAGCATACTTGGTGGATGATAAGCATTTGTTAGTTACAAGTGGAAATATGACAGATAGTGGAATGTTTGTAATTTCGGGAACGGAAAATTTTGAAGGTGGAATAGCCACAGATGAAGTGTCTGTAATTGAAAAATTTAAAGAATATTTTTCTAAAATATGGGTTCAGGGAGAAACATTAGAAATTTTTTATGATGAATTGCTTTCTGAATATAAGGCTTATTTGGATACGGAATATTCTGATGGTGAAATGGTAAAGCAGCATATAAAGAGAAAGAAATGCAGGTTTAGCACAAAGAGTAAATTTGCTGTTGATAATGGTGAAGTAATAAGCGTAGATATAGATTATGATGTGGATAAATTACTTCCTGTTGGATATATAAAGTATCTTGATGAAACTTTGAAAATATTGTATGACAATCCTCGGGGGTTGTCTTATGCCGATTTGGGAGATTTGTTGAGAAGCAAAATTGGTTTGCCGCCTGGGAAAGACAAAAAGACAAATGATGTGAAATTCGGTGAAGAAAAAGGTAAGTATGCAGTTTATTTTGGATTGGCAAGATTGTCTGGTGTTGCAGGGAAAAATACCTTTTTTATTAATTCGTTTGGTGAAATGTATCTAAATCTTAAAGAAACTGGTAAAATTAAATATTTAAAGGATCAGTTATTTTCAAAAAGTGCAATATGTGCAATATTAAAACAAATGGATCAGGTTGACAATTTCAATTTATCCCTATTTTTACAAGAACAGTACGGATTGAAAGGTACAACATTAAATCGTATATGCAATGCGCTAAAGGATTTAGTAAAGTATATAAAAGAAGTTGATGATGAAAATGAGTTGACAAGGCTTCTTGATAAACTAAAATAAGGAGAGTTACCTTCCTTATTTTTAGTTTATTCTCCAAAACGATCCCATTTCATATCAAAATAGCGTGCGGCGATATCTGGATGTTCTTTTTCAAATTCCAGCATTGATACCATAGAGCTGCAGAGAGTGTCCTGGTTTTTTTTGTATTCCTGATTTGCTTCACAGTATTCCCTGAAAGATTTTTTTTTCAAAAAATTAGGCTGATTGCACCATCTGGCAATAGTAACATAAAGACCACGATATTTTGAGTTTTGGTAATTAGCATGTCTCATAATGTAAGGTAAACAGTGATGGCGCATCAATATTTTAATTCTTTCAAATGTATTTGCAATGTCTGCTTCATCTTGAGAGTCATAACCGCAAAGTATATATAATTTTGCAATTTTAGAAGAATACCTTTGCCATATTGCAAGTTTGTTTTCTATAATTTCACGTTCCTCAATATGGTCAAAGGCAAAAATATACTCTCCGTGGTATTTTGATGCTGATATGACACGGGCTTTTTCGTCCGTCATGAGCCGCATATCCATTCCCTGGCGGAATTGAAATGCTTTGCCTGTGGCATTTAATTCGTCAAATACGTCATGCCATTTAGAATATCCAAGAATGTTATCGTCCCATAAATAAATGTATTTACGTGATTTGTCCAGGAATTCTTCAACCGGAGAATGTCTAAATACATGGTCATATTTTTCATTTACGCAAAATGAACATTTGCGAAAACAGCCTCTGGTTGTAAAGCCTATTGAATAGTCAATATAATCGGAGAATTTGTTGGGTTTGATACCACGGGCAATTTCTGAATCAATATATTCATCATATAAGTGATAGTCTGGCATGTGGTGTTCTATTTCGTAAGGTAAATTCGGTGCGGCTTTCCAAAAGAATCCGGTGCCGCCAATATGCAGGTGAGGATAACGTTTTGTATCAAATGGATTTATAGGAACATGAGTAAAGTCAAACACTTTGCTCATGTATACCTCATCATAATTATCTATATCATCATAATCAGTAATAAGTTTTACCTCATGTCCCTGGTCTTTATAGTAACCACTCATTTTTAAACATGCGAGATTAGGATGGCGGGTTCCGTTATCAAGGACGTCGGCATCTATAATACCTATTGTCATAATAGTCTCCTAAATGATCCCTGGGTTTTGATATTCTTGCATATTATAACATGAAAAAATTTGTATGTCGATCTTTTTTTGCAAAAAGATCGAATTTATTTTCGATCAATAAAATAGTGAGAAGAAATAAAGATTGTGGAACATAAAAAAGTATGATAAAATACGGCGTAACAACCTATAAAAAATCATCTTGATTTTAAGGATTACACATATGGAACAAATAACAATTCAAAAATACAATCAAATCACAGCGGAAAAGAAGCCCAGGATTCTGATTCTGGAAGATGATGCCGCCATCCGCCGGGAGCTGTTTACGCTGCTAGAAAATGCAGGCTATCAGGGAGAAGAAATCACGGATTTTGCCCATGCAAAGGAAAATATTCTGGCGGCAGAAGCAGACCTTCTGCTTCTGGATATCAATATTCCCGGCCTCAACGGGGAGCTTCTCTTAAAAGAACTGCGGAAGGAGACAAGCCTTCCGGTGATTATGGTCACCAGCCGCACTTCAGAGGCCGACGAGGTTCTTTCCATGAGTTACGGTGCGGATGATTACATTACAAAGCCCTATAATCCCACCATCCTGCTTTTGCGGATTGGAGCTGTCTTAAAGCGGGTGGGCAGTCCGGGCAGCCAGCCCTCCTACCGGGGCATAAAGGTGAATCCCGCCAAAGGCGTGCTGGTGAAAGGGGACAGGGAATTGTCCCTGACAAAAAATGAAATGATTATCTTTCTGTTTCTCTTAAACCATCAGTCCCAGATTGTCTCCAGGGACGCCTTGATGACGGATTTGTGGGATAATAACGAATTTATCAACGACAACGCCCTGACGGTGAATATCAGCCGTCTGCGGCAGAAACTGTCTGATTTTGGCTGTGAAAATGCCATTGAGACAAAAAAGAAACAGGGGTATATTCTGATATGAGATTTGGAGATTATCTTCGGGACAAATGGTTGGATATTTTTTTGTTTTTTTTCTGCGGCGGGGTTTTAATTTCCATGCTGTATGCATACAAAACGGACAGGAGCCTGATTGTGGCATGTACCCTGGTTTATGGGACAGGAAATCTTTTCCTTTTTTTCCGTGATTTTTTTCGGAAAAAGCAGTTTTATGACACCCTTTCTGATAATTTAGACCGTCTGGAACAGAAATATCTGGTGGCGGAAACACTAAAGAAACCACAATTTTACGAGGGTGTGTATCTGTGCCAGTGTGTTTATGACATGGGAAAATCCATGGCGGAGTATCTGGGCAGGTACCGCCAGGAGCTGGAGGATTTCAGGGAATATATGGAAATCTGGGTGCATGAAGCAAAAATTCCCATTGCAACTCTGATGCTGATGTACCACAACAGCGGGGAGGGAGATGTAAAAAAATACACAAAGCAGCTTCGCAGACTGGATGATTATACAGAGCAGGCGCTTTATTATGTCCGTGCCAGCCATGCGGAAAATGACTATCTCATCAAAGAAGTTTCCCTGGAAAAAATTATCAGGAAAGCCGCCTTGAAAAATAAGGATGACCTTCTGGAAAACGGTTTTGAACTTTCTGTGGAAAATGTGGAAAAAACAGTGCTTACAGACGGAAAATGGCTGGAGTTTATCTTAAATCAGATTATAAATAACAGTGTTAAATACAAGCGGGAAGAGGGAGTTCCCAGGATTCGGATTTGGGCGGAGGAGAGCAGCAGGCGGGTACGGCTATTTATCGAAGACAACGGCATAGGGATTCTGCCTCAGGATCTGCCAAGAGTCTTTGGGAAATCATTTACCGGAGAAAATGGCAGGCTTAGAGCAAAATCCACGGGAATGGGGCTTTATATTGCGAAAAAACTTTGCCGGTCTTTAGGGCATGGGATTGATATTGATTCCGATGGCAGTACCGGCACTACCCTTTGCCTCACCTTTGCAAATAATGATTTTTACCGCATGGAAACGTGAGAAAACCATAGTGTGCTGTATTTGTTATTCTGCAACGTTAGGAACTGTCAATTAATAACTTGAGCAACTTGCTCGTTTAAATCCGCATATGCGTCGTTGTCATCAGTCAGCGTAGCCCGCTACGCCTCCTTCTTCCGCCTAGCCTATGCGAATTCATCCCGTGCAATTTGCTCAAGTTATTTTCTGCCAGTTCCTTACAAAATTGTAACCTTCCGTAAGGATAAAATAACGACAGGCACACAATTTTTTTGTAAGATATCCAGTGAAAGGAGATTTTACAGATGGAAAATATATTAAAAATTCAGCAGATTGAAAAGTATTACGGCAGCAAATCCAGTCTGACCAAAGCCTTGGACCGCATTTCTTTTGAAGTGGACAGAGGAGAATTTACTGCCATCATGGGAGCTTCCGGCAGCGGAAAGACTACGCTGCTCAACTGTATCGCCACCATTGACCGGGTGACTGCGGGAAACATTTTCGTGGAGGGAAAAGATATTACGGCTTTAAAAGGGAATGCCTTAAACAAATTCCGCAGAGAGCAGCTTGGGTTTATATTCCAGGATTTTAACCTGTTAGACACCCTTACCGCTTATGAGAACATTGCCCTTGCATTGTCTATTCAGAATGTTCCTGCAAAAACCATTGACCAACGGGTGAAAAAAGCCGCCGGGGATTTGGATATTACAGAGATTTTAAACAGATATCCATACCAGATGTCCGGCGGGCAGAAACAGAGAGTTGCTTCGGCCCGGGCAATTATTACGGAGCCGAAACTGGTTTTAGCGGATGAGCCTACCGGGGCGCTGGATTCCAAATCCGCCAGGCTTTTGCTGGAACGTTTTTCTTATTTAAACAGGGAACTTGGTGCGACAATCCTGATGGTTACCCACGATTCTTTTACTGCAAGCTACGCTTCCAGGGTTATTTTTATAAAAGATGGGAAACTGTTCCACGAGATTCGCAGAGGGGAAGACGGCAGGAAGGCCTTTTTTGAAAAAATCATAGACGTGGTTACGTTGTTAGGAGGGGATGTCAGTGATGCTCTTTAAATTATCCTTACGGAATATCAGAAAAAGCGTAAAAGACTATGCCGTTTATTTTTTCACTCTGATTGTGGGGGTGTCGGTGTTTTACGTTTTCAATGCCATTGAATCCCAGACCGTGATGATGCAGGTCAGCGCCTCCACAAAGGAAATCATTAAACTGACCACAAATATGCTTTCCGGTGTCAGCGTTTTTGTATCTTTTGTGCTTGGATTTCTGATTATTTTTGCAAACAGTTTTCTAATGAAGCGCAGGAACCAGGAATTTGGTCTGTATCTCATGCTGGGCATGGGGAAAGGAAAGGTTTCCGCCATTTTGCTTACGGAGACGGTTCTGGTAGGCATGCTTTCCCTGGGCGTGGGGCTTTTGGCAGGCATATGCCTTTCCCAGCTTATGAGTATTTTTGTGGCAAATATGTTTGAGGCAGATATGACCCGGTTTGCCTTTGTTTTTTCCGGCAGTGCATGTATCAAAACATTGGTATATTTTGGCATCATGTATCTTTTTGTCATGGCATTTAACACGGTAAACGTAGGAAGATGCAGGCTTATTGACCTGTTGTGCTCCCGGAAGAAAACAGAGCAGGTTAAGATGAAAAATCCCTGGGTCTGTATAGTTGTTTTTCTTGTTTCTTCCTGTTGCCTGGGTTTTGCTTATTATCTGGTGACAGCAGGGATTCCAAGCTGGATACGGCAGATAAGATTTTTATCCCCATCCTTTTAGGGGCATTTTCCACCTTTTTTATTTTCTGGTCTTTGTCCGGGCTGGCACTAAAAATCTTTACGTCTTTGAAATCTTTGTATTTTAAAGGGCTTAACAGTTTTACCTTAAGGCAGACAGCCAGCAAGATTAATACTACGGTTTTTTCCATGACAGTTATCTGTCTGATGCTTTTTGTTACCATATGCGTTTTATCCAGCGCCCTGACTATAAAAAATTCCATGACTAAGAATCTGGACGAATTGGCGCCGGCGGATCTGGAACTGAAAAAGCGGATGAATCTGGACGATTCCTGGATGGAGAAGGGTTACAGCAGGGAAAAGATTGACAGCAGCAGGTATGACATACAGGAAGTCTTACATGAGGCAGGGGTAGAGCTTGAACCTGGTCTGGGGGAATGCGTGACGTTAAATTCTTTCCAGGATGAAAATGTTACATTTGGCGTTACCCTGGGCAGCCGTCTTCAAAGCGTGCAGGAGAAGTTTCATTTTATGAATTGTGATACTTTAGAGGACATTGTGGGCGTTGGAGACTATAACCGGCTGGCTGAATTTTATGGGAAGGAAACATACAGCTTACAGGAAGGGGAGTATATGATTGTTGCCGATTTTGATTCTATGGTTCAGATTAGGAATGAGGGTCTGGCAGCAGGAGAGAAGCTCACCATATTCGGCAGGGAGCTGTCCCCGAAATACAGGGAATGCAGGGACGGTTTTCTGGATATGTCTGCCAACCATATCAATTCCGGGATTCTTTTGGTGCCGGATTCTGTGGTAGAGGGGCGCAAGGCAGCCTACGAGTATCTCATTGCCAATTATAGCGGGAATACGAAGGAGGAAAAACGAAAGATTGAGGAGAAACTTAAGCCTCTGGAGGATGATTCTTTAAATGAAGCCTGTTTGCTGCCGTCAATAACCACCAGGATTAGTATTGCAGAGGCCAGTGTCGGGCTGGGAGCCATGGTTACATTTATCGGGTTGTACCTTGGAATTATTTTTTTGATTTCCAGCGCAGCCATCCTGGCATTAAAGGAATTGTCGGAAAGCGCAGACAATACGGAACGGTATGCCATGCTGCGGAAGCTGGGGACAGATGAGCGTATGTTAAACAAGGCGCTTTTTAGGCAGATTGGAATCTTTTTTGCATTTCCTCTGGTGCTGGCCGTAATCCACGCTGTGTTTGGCATTCAGTTCTGCAATACGATTTTAGAGATTTTAGGCAATGAACAGCTTCTGCCATCCATCGCTTTAGCAGCGGTGATACTGACAATGATTTACGGCGGATATTTTCTGCTTACGTATTTTTGCAGTAAAAATATGATTCGGGAATAGAGGAAGGTCAGAAAGAGAGGAGAATGCACCATGTTGGATATCATCATCGTTGAGGACAACAAAGAAATAGGCACGTTATTGTGCGATTTTTTAAGAAACGAAAATTATGTTGTAAGTATAGCCGAAACAGGTGAGAAGGCCATTGAACTTTTTGAACGATACGGGGCAAAATTAATCGTATTAGATATTATGCTTCCGGGACTGGATGGTTTTGCAGTCTGCTCTAAAATCAGGGAAAACTCTAATGCCCATATCATGATAGCAAGTGCAAGGACAGGGAAGGATGATAAATTAAAAGGGCTGGGTCTTGGCGCAGACGATTATATAGAAAAGCCCTATGATCTGGACATCCTGCTGGCTAAAATCCGGGGAATATTTAAGCGCAGGTATGGGGTTGATGAGTTAGTTTCAGATGAGATTAAGATTAACGCAGTAACCAATACCATTTATGTTAATGAAAAACAAATAGAAGCCACGATTAAGGAATATGAGCTGTTAAAATTTATGATGGAAAATAAAGGCGTTACTTTGAAAAAAGAATATCTTTTCAATACAATATGGGGAAGTGACAGTGAGTCCGAATTACAGACGCTTACGGTTCATATTAAGTGGCTCAGGCAGAAAATAGAAAGTGACCCGAAGCATCCGAAACATATAATCACTGAGTGGGGAGTTGGATACAGGTTTGAATAAGTTTAGGAAATTTGCAATTATTTTTGTTATCTGTGAGTTAATGTTGGTAATTATGTCAAATGTATATGTGGCGAAATTTGTGAGAAACCCGTCTGAACGAAAATATATGGTTGATATAAGAAGAATCATAACCCGTATGGAGGCAGGGGAGCAGATAAGGGATATTGACTTAAATGAATATGAAACAATAGTCTCTGTCACACTGTTTGATGCGGCGGAGCATGGAAAATATGCTTATACGGTGGAAGAAGCAGCGGGGGAATTATACAGATTTGAATATAAGCAGGAGGACAACAGGCAGATTATAATAGTGATGAATTGCGTTCTTGGACTCATGATTCTTTCAACAATCATTGTTATGGCATATCTGGACAGGAAGCTGATTACGCCTTTTTTGAAGATAAATAATCTTCCCATAGAACTTGCCAAAGGGAACCTCTCTGTGCCAATCAAGGAAGAGAAAAGCAGGTACTTAGGAAAATTTTTATGGGGAATGGACATGCTGAGAGAAAAGCTTGAGGATGATAAAAGACGGGAACTGAAATTGTTAAAAGAGAAAAAAACATTAATTCTTTCACTTTCCCATGATGTAAAAACACCGCTGTCAGCTATTGACCTGTATGCCAAAGCACTAAGGACAGGTCTTTATGACAGCGATGAAAGGAGGAAGGAAGCATTTCTTGGCATAGAGAAGAATGTCTCTGAAATTAAAAGATATGTGGGGGAAATTGTTGATGCTTCCAGGGAAGATATCCTGTCTTTGGATGTTAAAAATGGAGAAGTGTACTTGTTGGATTGTATCAATACAATTACAGATTATTACAGTGAGAAAATGGAACATCTTCATATAGAGTTTGTTGTGGAGGGTGTAGATAACTGTCTGATTTTCGGGGACGGAGACAGAATTGTTGAAGTGTTGCAGAATGTTATTGAAAATGCATTGAAATATGGCGACGGCAAAAGAGTGGACATCACATTTGAGGAGGAAGAAAATTGCAAACTGATAACGATTTCCAATACAGGCTGTGGAATTGACAGGGATGAACTGCCCCATTTGTTTGACTCTTTTTATCGTGGAAGTAACAGCGGAAATGTATCCGGCAGCGGGCTTGGATTATATATATGTAAGGAACTTATGCATAGAATGGAGGGAGAAATTTTTGCAAAGGAGACAGAGGACAGTTTTAAAGTTACTCTGGTTTTAAAGAAGATGTAAGGAGTTTTTCTCAGAGAAAAAACGAGAATCTTTCAATTCTCGTTTTAAATCAGCCAGACCGGTACATACCAGTTTTTCCCGTCAACGGGAAGTAAATCATTTGCCATACAGACGACACTGCCCGTTCCGATTTCTACTTTTAATGTTTCCAGATTTCCGAAAGTTTCTGCCCTGGTAACCGGTTCTAAAACATGGAAATTCTTAATTGCCCCTTTACCGGGGGAAGCTGCTTTTTTTATCTCTATGGGAGAAAGTACCCCATTCTGATAAATCAGTAAATCAATCTCTTTCTGATCCTTGTCTCTGTAATAGAAAATGGGAGGCT
>CANRJF010000126.1 GCA_947630855.1 uncultured Lachnospiraceae bacterium | reverse complement strand
TTTTACTAGCTTTATTGTATAGAATCAAATAATGTGGTACAATAAATTTGCTTTTTAAATATGAAAGGTTTATAGGAAATTTCTATGAGCCTTTTTGCTTTTTCCCGGAAAATATTGACGAAAAAGGATGAAAAAGGGATATATATAGTGATAAAATAGGAAAAAAGACACAATATCATGTAAAAAACACAAAAAACTCTTGTGTTTTTTTCAATATAATTTATAATGTTATTATATAATAAAATTATAGTGTAGTAATTTATGCGGAAAGGAGAAGATATGTTTTCGTCGAATGTATATAATTATATTAATGTTTTAGACAAGGCAGCGGATGGAAGCTGGCTGAGAGAACAGACTCTTACCAATAACCTTGCCAATGTGGACACGCCTTATTACAAAAGAAAAGATGTGGATTTTCAGAGCGTTCTGCGGCGGGAGCTGGGGAATATGAAATATGAAACGTTAGACAGCAAGATAGACCATACAGATTTAAGTCGTTTGAATGTATCTACATATATAGACCACGCCAATTATTCATACAGGCTTGACCACAATAACGTGGATGTGGACACGGAGAATGTGGAGCTGGCATCTGAGCAGCTTCGTTACGGTGCATTGACAGACAGCATGACTCAGGAATTTTCCAGGCTTCAGTCAGTAATAAAATAGCAGGTAATATAAGGAGGAGAGCATTATGGGATTGTTTCAGGCTTTTGATGTCTGTGCATCCGGCATGACTGCGCAGCGGTTTCGGACAGATATAATTGCCCAGAATGTGGCAAACGTAAACACTACAAGGACGGAGGACGGAACGCCTTACAGAAGGAAGATGGTAACATTTGCAGAGCGTGACAAAGACACATTCCGCACTATGTTTACCAGTAAAAGGAATGAGTACGGCGGCAACGGCGTGAAAGTTTCCAGAGTGTTGGAGGATGAGGAAACGGATTATATTATGAAATATGACCCTTCCCACCCGGATGCGGATGAGAACGGATATGTGTCTTATCCCAATGTGAATATTGTACAGGAAATGACGGATTTAATTGATTCCAGCAGGGGATATGAGGCAAATGTGACGGCGTTTAATGCCGTGAAAGCCATGGCTCAGGCCGGGCTGCAGGTAGGTAAACAATAACATGGGAAGTAGGAGGATATGAAAAATGGACATTTCTGCATTGACAAATGTTTCATCGGATTATATTGCAGGCCAGTATGATCCCAGCAGGATTACGCCGTTTACGGAAGAGAACAGTGATGACTTTCAGACAGTATTGGGTGCGGCAATGAATATGATTAACGAGACAAATGATTACCAGAATGCCGCAGAGTCTGCCGAGATACAGTTTGCGTTAGGGGAATCCTTAAGCACGCATGATTTGGCAGTGGCACAGCAGAAAGCAAATATTGCGCTTTCCTATACGGTTGCAGTGCGGGATAAGATTTTAGAAGCGTATAGAGAAATTATGAATATGTCAATTTAGTTAGTGGGTAGGTAGAAAGTATGCCAGAAAATGTGCAGAATATTTTAAATAAAGGAAAAGACTGGTGGACGAAGTTTTCCACCAAACAAAAGACACTGGTTATCAGTATTACGGCGGCGCTTATGATTGCCTTAGTCATTCTCGCGGTGGTGATGAACCAGCCGAATATGGTAACCATTGCAGAGTGTGAGAACACAAAGCAGGCGGGGGAAGTGAAAAGCCTCTTAGATGGGGAAAACATAAAATATGAAGTCTCCTCCGACGGACTGACCTTTAAGGTAAATGAAAAAGACCAGTCAACGGCAGTGATTTTGCTGGGCTCCAATGAAATTCCCACCGCGGATTACGATTTGGACAAAGTGTTTGACGGAAGTTTCAGCACTACGGAGTCGGATAAGACAAAAAAATACCAGCTTTATCTGGAGACAAAATTTGCAGAACAGCTAGCCACCATTTCCAATGTGGAGGAGGCGTCTGTATCCCTCTCCATACCGGAGGAGGACGGAACCATTATTTCCATGAACCAGGAGACATATGCCAGCGTCATCCTCACTTTAAATGATGAGCTGGATGATGACCAGGCTGCAGGAATTGCCCAGTTTATTGCCACGGAGGTGGGTAACGATTCCACAGATAATATTCGTATTATCGATTCTAACGGCAATCTGCTGTTTTCCGGAGGGGATACCTCCACTGCAATGGGCAACGCCAATTCACAGCTTTCCGTAAAAAGCAAAGCGGAGAACATGGTGAAGGGTGAAGTAAGAAATGTAGTGCTGGGAACGGAAGTTTACGACAACGTGGAAGTGGGATTGAACCTGAATATGAATTTCGATACCACAAAGAGCGTGAACCACCGTTATTATGTGGAGGACGGACAGGAACAGGGATATTTAGACAGCCAGAGCATCTACGAGGCGGAGGCGACAGGCGGTGAGGCAGGCGTGCCGGGAACAACCGCCAATGACGACCCTACATATGTACTGCCGGACAGTGAGACCAGTTCATCTTCCGTGTCCGAGACAAAGAACAAATATCTTCCCAATGAGGAGATTACAGAACAAAACAGTGAAGGGGCAACAGTGGATTATGCCAATTCTTCCATTTCCGTGGTGGCAACTTCCTTCGTGGTTTATGACGAGAAAGCATTAAAGGCAGACGGGACTTTGGATAATTTAACCTTTGATGAATTTGTTGCCCAGAACAGCGACCGTGTAAAGACTACGGTAGACCAGGAATTTTATGATGCTGTGGCAAATGCAACGGGAATCCCGGCGGAGAATATTACTTTTATTGCATATGACGTACCATTTTTCAAATATGCATCTGCCGGAGGCAGGGAACTTGCAGATTATCTGCAGATTGTTTTAGCGGTATTGATTTTTGCACTTTTAGGATTTGTGGTATTCAAGAGTACCAGGAAACAGCAGGAAGAAGTTATCGAGCCCGAACTTTCTGTGGAGAGTTTGCTTGAGACTACAAAAGAAGCAGCCGAAGGAAACTTGGAGGATATCGGTTACAGTGAGAAATCGGAGACTCGGATTTTGATAGAGAGATTTGTGGAAGAAAACCCGGAAGCGGCGGCTACATTGCTGCGTAACTGGTTAAATGAAGAATGGGAGTAGTGTTATGGCATCATCAGATAAAGAGGATTTAACTGGCGTTCAGAAAGCCGCCATACTGTTAATTGCATTGGGGCCGGAAAGGTCAGCAGATATTTTTAAACATTTAAAAGAAGATGAGATAGAAGAACTTACGTTAGAGATTGCCAATACAAGAAGCGTTTCACCGCAGTTAAAGGACAAGGTTTTGGAGGAGTTTTACCAGGTGTGTCTTGCCCAGCAGTATATTGCGGAAGGCGGTATCAATTACGCCAAAGAGCTGCTTGATAAAGCCCTTGGCAATGAGAAGGCCCAGGAGGTTATCTCCAAACTTACGGCTTCCTTACAGGTTCGTCCCTTTGAATTTGTGCGTAAGACAGATCCCAGCCAGGTGCTGAACTTTATCCAGGATGAGCATCCCCAGACCATTGCTATGATTTTATCTTACTTAACACCGGCACAGGCTGCCATGATTGTGGGGGCGCTGCCGCCGGAGGTTCAGGCGGACGTTGCCAAGAGAATTGCAACTATGGACAGAACATCACCGGATGTAATTAAGGAAGTGGAGCGCGTATTGGAGAGAAAACTTTCTTCCCTTATCAATCAGGATTACACAATTGTGGGCGGCGTAGATGCAATCGTAAACATTTTGAATACGGTAGACCGTTCCACGGAAAAACATATTATGGAATCTTTGGAAATCGAAGAGCCGGAACTGGCAGACGAAATCCGCAAGAAGATGTTTGTATTCGAGGATATTATGCTGCTTGACGACCGTGCTATCCAGAGAGTTCTTCGTGATGTGGATAACAATGATTTGTCCATCGCATTAAAAGGCGCCAACGAGGAAGTTCAGAATACGATTTTCAAGAATCTTTCCAAACGTCTTGCGGCTATGATAAAAGAGGATATGGAGTTTATGGGTCCTGTCCGTATGAAAGACGTAGAAGAGGCACAGCAGAAAATTGTTGGTGTTATCCGTAAGTTAGAGGATTCTGCAGAGATTGTAATCTCCAGAGGCGGAGGTGATGAGATAGTTGTCTAATTTTTTTAAGCAGTACAATGTTGTGGAACAACAGTCGGATATCCGCGTAATAGACTACAACGAACTGGCTCAGGAAAAGTTAAAAAAACTGGCGAAAAAGTCAAAAAACTTAAAAGCCATGGAAGCAGACGGCTTTCAAAGCATTGACTCCATAGTGCCGGAAGAGATAATAAAAAGCCCGGAGGAGATTCTTGACGAGGCAAAAGAGGAAGCTGACAAAATTTTAAAAAGCGCCAGGGAGCGCTCGGACGATATGTTAAACGATGCATACCAGAAATCCGAGGGCATTAAAATCCAGGCAAAGGAAGAAGGATATGCAGACGGCTATAAAGAGGGGGGCGATGCTGCCCGCAGCGAGTTGGAAGCCGAGTATGACGAGAAGAATGAGAAATTAGAGCAGTACAAACTTTCCCTGCAGGAAGATTATAACCGGGAAATGAAAGAATTAGAGCCCATGCTTCTTGACGTCATACTGAAAGTGGTGGAAAAAGTGTTTCATATCCAGTTCTCCGATAAGAAGGAGATATTGTTATATCTTGTAGAAAATGCCATTATGAATATTGAGGGCTGCAAGAGCTTTCGTATTCGGGTAGGAGAGGAACAGCGGATTTTTTTGGAGAGGCGGAAAGAAGAAATTTTAGACCAGGTAGGGCATGATGTTTCTTTGGAGATACTTTCCGATGCCTCTTTCAGGGAAGACCAGTGTATGATTGAGACAGATACAGGCATATTTGACTGTGGAACCGGCGTACAATTAGATAATCTTATCAAAGATTTAAAAGCTTTAAGTTCGTGAGGATGAGTAACGTGGCATATGATTTTGATAAATATTTACAATTGGCAGAGCGCACCTATTTTAAACGAATGGGAAAAGTTGTAAAAATTGTCGGGTTGACCATTGAGTCGGTAGGGCCTGACGCAAAACTTAACGATTTGTGCCGGATTATTATTGATGAGGATAAAAATAATTTTGTGATGGCGGAAGTTGTGGGATTTCGCGACAGCCGCCTGCTTCTTATGCCTTTTGAAAGTGTGGAAGGCTTAGGGGTGGGGTGTACCGTAGAAAATACGGGACATCCTTTGTCCGTTTCGGTAGGGGATGACCTTTTAGGCCATTTGATTGACGGAATCGGAAGACCTGCGGAAGGAGAACTTATGGGGTTCACAAAGGAATACCCGGTGGAGGCATCTCCGCCGGACCCTATGGAGCGTCAGATTATAGATGAAGTGCTTCCTTTGGGAGTGAAAGCGGTAGACGGGCTGATTACCGTGGGTAAGGGCCAGCGTATCGGCATTATGGCAGGTTCCGGCGTGGGAAAAAGTACCCTGATGGGAATGTTTGCCAGGAATACAAAGGCAGATATTAACGTGATTGCACTGATTGGGGAGCGAGGCAGGGAGGTCAGAGAGTTTATCGAGCGGGACTTAGGCAAAGAGGGAATGAAACGTTCCGTTGTGGTGGTAGCCACTTCCGATAAGCCGGCGTTAATCCGCAATAAGGCTGCAAAGACAGCCACGGCTATTGCGGAATATTACAGGGACCAGGGAAAAGACGTGCTTCTTATGATGGATTCCCTCACCCGTTTTTCCATGGCACAGAGGGAAATAGGTCTTGCCTCCGGTGAGCCTCCTGTGACAAGGGGATATCCCCCCAGCGTCTATTCGGAGATGCCGAAGCTTTTAGAGAGGGCAGGCAATTCCAGCAAAGGCTCCATAACCGGGCTTTATACCGTGCTGGTAGACGGGGATGATATGAACGAGCCTATTGCCGATACGGCAAGAAGCATATTAGACGGGCATATTGTGCTTTCCAGAAGATTGGGACACAGGAATCATTATCCTGCCATAGACATATTACAAAGCATTTCCCGTGTTATGAGCACCATTGCCACAAAAGAACATAAGGCGGCGGCAGGAAGGCTTCGGAATGTTTTGGCTACATATAATGAGGCGGAAGATTTAATTAACATTGGGGCATATAAGAGAGGCTCCAATCCTGAAATAGATTTTGCAATATCAAAAATATCTGCCGTAAATGAATTTTTACAGCAGGATACAATGGAAAAATTCGGGTTTGAAGAGGAAGAGCAGATGTTAGAAGCATTGTTCGCAGAGTAGGGATGTTAAATGGCAAAATTCAAGTATAAACTGCAAAGTGTTTTAGACATTAAAGAGAAAATGGAAAGCCAGGAGAAAATTGCTTACGGCCTTGCCACTGCAAAAGTGTTGGAAGAGCAGGAAGTATTGCAGAAACTTATGATTCAGAAGGCAGGATATGACAGAAAGGCAAGGGAACTGGTAAAAGGTGATATGGATCTTTTGGAGATACGTGCCTGCCGGAACGCTGTGGACACTATGAAGGCAAGGATACGCAATCAGATGATAGAGCTGCACCGTGCCCAGAAACAGCAGGAGATTGCCAGGAACCGGCTGAACGCGGTGATGATTGAGCGCAAGACATATGAAAAGCTGCGGGAGCATAAAATGGAAGAATTTAAGCATGAACTGCTCCTGGAAGAAAATAAAGAAATCGACCAACTGGTAAGTTATACATACAGCCAGAACGAGTAAAATGCAAGAAAGATAACAGGTGGTGAGAACATATGGCAGACGGAAAAGACGTAATGTCAGGTGAAAATGAAATTGTAGATGCTAAAGCTGCAAAAAAAGCGGCAAAAGAGGCAAAAAAAGCGGAAAAACTGCAAAAGGAACAGGAAAGGCGCAGAAAGAAAATGGAGAAGGCCGGGATGACCCCGGAGGATATCCAAAGGGCCCTTGATAATCCTGAGTATGAAGAGGAAAGCGGCGGAGGCCGTCTGGCTGTGTTTTTTGTGACGCTGATTATCGTTGCAATCTGGCTTGCCATATTAGCATTGTTAGTGAAGATGGATGTAGGCGGTTTCGGCTCTACCGTATTGACGCCGCTGTTAAAGGATGTTCCTTATGTGAATAAGATTCTGCCGGAATCCGAGGAAATGCAGTCAACAGAGATTACAAATACGGAAATCCCATACGCCACATTAGACGAATCCGTGGCGCGGATTAAGGAACTTGAGACCCAGCTTCAGGAAGCGCAGAACGCTTTGGCTGCCAGCCAGAGCCAGATAGCGGACTTGCAGGAACAGGCAAACCAGTTGGAGCAGTACAAGGCTAACGAGGCGGCTTTTGAAGAACGTCGGCAAAAATTTGATGAGGAGGTTGTTTTTTCCGACCAGGCACCCGATATAAGTCAATATAGGAGTTATTATGAAGAGATAGACCCGGCAAATGCCGAAGCAATATACAAACGCGTAATTGAGCAGTTACAGGAAGAAGAGGAATTGAATGAATATATTGAAATGTATTCTTCCATGAAACCCAAACAGGCGGCAGCCATCTTTGACACCATGACAAAAGACTTAAAACTCGTGGCAAAGATTTTACAGGGGATGGATGCCGACAGCAGTTCCAGTATTCTGGGAGCCATGGACACCGAGACAGCCGCAAAGCTGACGAAGCTCATGGAACCTTAGAATAAATAAATTTTATTTTTACAGAAAGGAGGAAAAAAAGTGGCAGACAGCAGTATTTCAGGTATTGCCAAATTAGTCCTGCAGGAGAGGGTTAATGATGTGAAAGCTGCATATTCGGCAAAAGACAAAGACGATGTGGACATTTCTGCAAGTTTTATGGATTTTATGAGCCAGAGCAGTTTTTCCAGCAGCAAAAGCCAGGCGGCAGATAAGTCTGTGGAGGGCATCAAGGCAGGAGCAGTAAGCGAGGGCACGCCAATGTACGATTCCTACGCAAAGAAACAGGATTCCATAAGCGTTAAGGAAGACGTGACGGCAAAGACAGTGCAGGAAACAGGCCAAAAAGAGCTGGAAGAATTTGCAGAAGATGTGTATCAGACCTTGGAGGAGGAGTATCAGGTATCCAAAGAGGACATTGACGCCGTCTTAGAGATTCTTGGGCTTACCGTAACAGATTTAATGAATCCCCGGAATTTAATGGCATTTGTAACAGCGCTTACAGGGGAAGACGTTGGCACGCTGTTTCTTTCCGAGAACTTCCAGAATGTTATGCAGGAAATTTCCCTGCTGACAGAGGAGTTAGCAGCAGACCTTGGCATTACAAAAGAACAGTTGGCGGCATTGTGTGAGGAAATGAAAGAAAATGCCCCGGATACGGATTTTGCCGATACAATGGCGCAGGTTACTGATGACGAGGCAGCGGCAGAACCCCAGGCAAAAGATGTTCAGGCGGCAGATAAGCAGGCCCAGGTTGTCACGGTAGTAAGAGATGAGGGAGAAGAGGTAAATTCCCGGGAAGTTGTAATCCAGGAGGAAACTCCCGAGAAAACAGAAGAAAAACAGTCCGTTCAGGTTGTTTCATCCCAATCCGAAGAGGGAGAGACAGAAGGCGGGCAGGAGAACAGCAAGCAAAGCAGCTTCTTTGAACATGGAAAAAGCGGCAGCATGGAGCATGACACTTCCAATGTACACATTGCAGGCCAGCAGAATAGCAGGCTGGAAAGTTTTGTGATTCCTGAAAACGGGGTAGTTCCTTCATACACCAGCCAGGTAAATGTGGCAGACATTATGGAGCAGATTGCCAATCATGTAAGGCTTCATATTACCCCTGAGACAACTTCCATGGAGATGCAGTTAAATCCAGAACATTTAGGGAAGATTTATCTGAATATTTCCGAGAGGGACGGTGTAATCCGGGCGCAGATAGCAGCACAGAATGAGACTGTAAAAGAAGCGTTAGAGACTCAGATGGCAACCCTCCGCCAGAATTTAAACCAGCAGGGAATCAAGGTGGACGCCATCGAAGTTACGGTTGCCACCCATGAGTTTGAACAGAACTTGGAAGGGCAGGCAAAGCAGGAACAGCAAAACGGACAGCAGATGGAAGAAAACCAGAAAAAATCAAGGCGCAGCTTAAATCTTAATGACTTAGACAGTTTATCCGGCCTTATGTCAGAGGAAGAGGAGCTGGTGGCAAAAATTATGCGGGATAACGGCAATCAGGTTGATATCACCGTATAGGAAAGGAGAAAGGAGAAATTTATGGCATTATTGACACAAACCATTAAAGACGGGAAAGTGGTGGATACCCAATCCGAAGCCCAGAAGAAAAAAAATGACCCGGCTTACCAGAAAAATAACGGTCTGGACAAAGAAGCCTTTTTACAGCTTCTCGTTGCACAGATGCAGTACCAGGACCCATTAGAGCCCATGGACAACACAGAGTATATCTCACAGCTTGCAACATTTTCCCAGTTAGAGGCAACCCAGAATCTGGCAGACACCGTTACAAACAGTTTCGGAAACAGCCTGGTGGGCAAATACGTTATCTTAAATACCGATACCGGCACTATCCACGGAAAAGTGGACTATGTTATGTATGAGGGAGGAGAAATCCTTCTGGCAGTCAATGACGGGCTTTACAACATAGAAGATTTGGATACGGTAGCCGACAGTACATATTATGAGGCATTTGAGATGGCAAATATGTTTTCTACTATGCTTGGCCTTCTTCCGGATGCAAAGGAATTTACCAACGCCAATGTGGAAGCCTTTGGCAAATTGAAAGCCGTACTTGAAGCCATGGACGTATATCAGCAGAGCTTTATTTCTGAGGATGACATGAAAAAATACAAAGAGCTGCTGGCAGTATATGAAAGGCTTACGGGCAATACTTCAGATAAGACGGACACTACCGACAAGACGGATAAGACAGATAAGACAGATAAGACAGAAGCAGCAGATGATTTAAAGGATGAATAATTAATTAACAGAGGTGGGTATCATGGATAAAATCAATAATCGGTTTACATCCATTGAGCAGGTTGCCAGCCAATATCTGAAACCTGCAATACATGACAGGGAGGTCTCAGATACCAATGTTTCTTTCCAGGATATTTTAAGGGAAAAACAAAAAGAGGAAACCTCGGAACTGAAATTTTCCAAACACGCTTCCCTTCGGTTGGAGGAGCGGAACATAAGCCTGACGGAAGAACAGAATGAACGCCTGCTTAGCGGAGTGAAGAAAGCAAATGAAAAAGGAATACAGGAATCTCTTGTAATGTTAGATTCCCTGGCATTTATTGTCAATGTTCCCAATAAGACAGTGGTAACTGCCATGGACCAAAGGGAGACGGACAATAATGTGTTTACCAATATTGACGGAGCTGTCATTATTTAACGCCGGACCTTTTTGGAGGCGCAGGCTCTTGACTGACAGATAGAGCAGACAGCCCATATATGATTTAGGAGGTCATTAATTATGATGAGATCATTGTTCTCTGCTGTGTCCGGACTTAAGACACATCAGACAAGGATGGACGTAATCGGTAACAACGTATCCAACGTAAATACCGTGGCATTTAAATCGTCCGGAGTAACTTTCAGTGAAATTATGTACCAGACCATTTCCGGTGCATCAGGCCCCAGCCAGACAAGAGGCGGTGTCAATGCAAAACAGATTGGTCTTGGTGTAAATACGGGTTCTACCAAGATAAGGATTACTTCCTCCGGTTCTGCGGAGACTACGGGAGACCCCTTTGATGTCCGCCTTACGGATACCAGTACCACCAATTTCTTTATTGTAAACAACGGTTCCAAGAACCTGTTTACAAGAGCCGGTTCCTTCTATGTTGACGCAGGAGGCAATCTTGCCATGACATCCACCGGTTACACGGTTATGGGATGGCAGGTAGACCCGGCAACAGGGGATATCAGAAAAGAGCAGGTATCTGCTTTAAAAGTTATGGAGGAGAAGAACC
>CANRJF010000125.1 GCA_947630855.1 uncultured Lachnospiraceae bacterium | reverse complement strand
AGGTATTTTGCAGTAATGCCAAAACCCTTTGGGGAATCTGATTTGCCTGGGTCAGCATAGACTGTGAAACCTGGCTTAAAATTTGATTCCTTGCATATTCTACAATCTCTTTTGACATATCTGTGTCCCTGATTCGTGATTCCGCAGTTTGGGAATTTTCCGCGGTATTATCCGCCACGGCTTTTGCATGTTCCAGCTTATTCTGCCTTGTGCCAAAGATGGTTCGAAAGTCGGTGACGGTGTCAAGCGCCTTTCGGGCCAGGGTCATTGCCTCGTTGGCGCCCTCTCTGGTTGACACGTCAAGTTTATCTACTCCTAAGGACTTTGCAGTTGCGTCTACAAAAGGAATGCGGATGGTCACAAATGCCAGGTTGCTTACCTGGATTAACACGCCGTCTGTATCTTCCGTTGGGATAAAAGGATTATCCGGGTCGGTGGGCTTGTCTGGGTCGGTAGGTTTGTCTGGGTCGGTGGGTTTGTCTGGATTATCCGGGTCAGTGGGTCTGTCGGAAATAGGATAAATATATACGTTATGCCCATTTCCGTCATTAACACCGGATGGGTCATCATCATGGCCGTCTACTACAAATGGGATATTTGCACTGCTTGTAGTGCCAAATCCGATGGCGTCAACTGTATCAGGAGACACAGATTTGACAATTCCTCCGGAAATTGTTACAGAACCGCCTAGGGCAGCATTAGCGCCAATTCCTGACTCATATTCTGAGATAGCGGTAAGCATGCCTCCGGTAATAACAATATCTATTTTACCATTTGAACCCAATTTACTGATACTGTTTCCTAATGCCGGGCCTTTTCCATTTTGTTGAACATATATATTACCGCCATTAATGGCAAGAGTGCCATTAGCTACACAGATGCCTGGAACATCGTGTCTGCTATTAAAGTCAGATGTGGCATTTATAGTACCACCGTTAATTTCCAGATTTTTATTAGTTACAATGGCATAATAAGGTGAAGATGTATCCAAAAATCCGCCATTTATAATTAAGCTTTCAAGATAAATAGCAGCAGAAGAATCATTGCCGATTGTTTTAATATTGCCACTGTTTATGGTCACATTGCCAATATTTTCAAATTTTCCACCGATTGCGTTATGGCCAGATACAGAACTAATTACATTTAATGAGGAATCATCTGTTCCATTAATTTCTAAATATGTGTTTCTTGGTATGCATATGGCAGCTTTATCATCATAGGTGCTGGCATAAAATGTGTTTTTTCCAAAACAGTTCAATGTATTTTTATATCCAATAAAACATAAAGATGCACCTGAACGTTTTGCACCTGCAGTATTGTTATCAATAGATACATTCTTTATAGATAGATTTGTTCCATCGCATTGGATAGTGACGTTCTTTAAATTTGTGTCCTGAAGATAGGATGTTCCTGATATATCATATACGATTCCGGAACCTGCACTCTGCATTATCTGAAATGTTCCTTCACCCAGGGTATAATGAGTTTGACCTTCACTTACATAGGAAGGATAATTTTTAATTGTAGTATTGTCAATAATTTGTACCGCACCGCCTTTATAATCACTGTCTGTCAAGGGTGGAAAAATCGGGTCCACAGGGTCGGTGGGAGGTTCTGGAATATCTATGCTGGTGGGTGGTTTTACAGGAGGTTTGCTTTCCGTTTTGCCCCCCTTTAGGGGATATAAATGAGCATTATATTCCGTAGTATTGGCAATCCTGTCAAGTTCAAGAACCAATTGTGCAATTTCCCGCTGTATCTCCTTACGGTCTGATGGTGTATTGGTGTCGTTGGCAGCTTGTATGCTAAGTTCATTAATCCTCTGTAAAATCTCCATACTTTCATGCAGGCCGCCATCCGCTATCTGGCATATGGAAATGCCATCCTGAATATTTCTGGAAGCCTGCTCTAATCCCCGGACCTGATGGCGGAGCTTCTCTGATATGGCCAGACCTGCCGCATCATCCGCGCTGCGGTTAATCCGATAACCGGAAGAAAGTTTTTCTGCAGATTTTTTCTCGGAAGATGTTTCAATATTTAATTGCCTCTGGGTAAATTGTGATAATAGATTATGGGCAACCTGCATAATAATTCCTCCATGAATGTATATAAAGAAAATCCTTTTTCCGGTATAAAAATTGTATAGTAAATGCATTAATCATTTACTGTAATTGCCTGTTGCAAAAAAGAGTATTCCACAACATATATATCGGAAATTTTGTGAAATAAATAATCATATAATAGGAAATTTTTACTATGAGGATTAGATTCTTAATTATGCCAGTTCTACCGTATCTTTCCAATAGCGCTTGGGAATATTCTGGCTTTGCAGTTTTGGATTTATTCTTGCTTCAATTGCAATCGTGTCAAAAAATGCCTTCCATAACCTGCGGTACTCCTGTTCATCCATAGAATATTGTTTTGTCAGCTCAATATTTAATTCTGAGGCATCTGTAATAATATAATCTTTTTGAACTTTATGAATACCGGCAATTTTGTGTGTTGCATCATAAATAAGAAAATTTTCCAAAGGAAATCTGTTTGTAAAATGTTCTGCTACCACAGGCAGTACATTATTTTTAGGATGAATCATGGAAAAAAGTATTCCGCTTTCCAATTCAGCAAAACGTATAAATTCAATCATATAATGGGCTTCATTATCGGTTTGACGGCAGAGTTGAAATATACAGGAAATGCAGGGCTGGGCCAGATACTCCAACACTCTTGCCCCTTCCGGCAGGGCAAGAGCCATAACAATGGCCTGATAAATGGCATTTGCCTTATCCATAGAAAGTTTTTTACAGTTTCCGTCTGCCATGGCACATTTGCAGATAGTTTCATAAAAAGGAATGCCCAGACGGCGAATTAAAGTGCGTGAAACCTTCCGGCTTTTTTCAAAGTCGGGAATTACAGTAATATATTGATTAAAAAGCATAATTTCACCGCTCTTATCAGAACTAAGTTGAATATTTTTATGTCCGTAATGGCTTGCCCAGGCGTCATATACACCCGTTAAAATGCCGTCCAGGCTGTCCTCACATTGAAAAACATACATATTTATTTCCTTTCAAAGCTAAGAAGAAAAAGAAACATCATCAAACAGGGATAACTGCCGGTATTCCTGCTCCCGTATCTCTTTGGGAATCTGGGAACTGTCACTTAAAAGACTGCGGCAGATATAATCTTCATCTATTTTAGTAGGATACATCATACGGCCGGAACAGGTAATAAAGTACAGAGCACGTTTCAGTACCACTCCGATTTTCTTTAGGTCAGGAAAATCCAGGCGGCTGCCCCGCCTTGCCTTAACGATGCGTTTTGCTGATTTTGCACCGATGCCGGGGACACGAAGCAGCGTTTTATAATCTGCCGTGCTAATTTCCACCGGAAAATATTCTAAGTGTCTTAATGCCCAGTCACACTTGGGGTCAAGATAAATGTTAAAGTTAGGTTTATCTTCTGAAAGAAGTTCATCCACCGTAAAGTGGTAGTAGCGCAGCAGCCAGTCCGCCTGATAAAGCCTGTGTTCCCGTAAAAGAGGCGGTCCCTGGGGTAAAGCGGGAAGGTTGGAATCCTGGGTTACATTCACAAAAGCAGAGTAAAAAACCCGCTTTAAGCCGAACTTTTGATATAATCCCTCTGCCACACTCATAATCTGAAAATCATTTTCCGGCGTAGCTCCAATAATCATCTGTGTGCTCTGTCCTGCAGGCACAAACCTGGGGATTGTCCCTTTACTTATATTCATTGAAGATTTCACTATGCCATTTGACATTCCTAAAGATATAAGTTCATTTTTATTTTCCGTAATACCCTTCTGAATCTGGCGCATTGGGGTTAATATGGTGTGCCGGGATTTGCAGGGGGCAAGTTTCTTTAAGGCGCTGCTGGTGGGAAGTTCTAAATTAATGCTCATACGGTCTGCAAGAAAACCTGTTTTTTCAATTAGAAGAGGGTCTGCTCCCGGAATAGCTTTTACATGGATATAACCCTGAAAGCGGTAAAAAGTGCGCAATTTGTAAATGGTCTCATAAATCAGCTCCATTGTATAGGTAGGACTTCCAATAATACCAGAGCTTAAAAATAAACCCTCGATATAATTTCTTCGATAAAACTGTATAGTAAGGGTACAAATCTCCTCAGGAGTAAAGGTGGCCCGGGGGATGTCATGGTTGCAGTTATTTTGACAGTAACTGCAATTAAAAATGCATTCGTTAGTAAAAAGAATTTTTAAAAGGGATATACACCTTCCGTCAGCGGCAAAAGAGTGGCAGATACCGCAGCTTTTGGCATTACCGATGCCGGTTCCGTCTCCCTGCCTGTCTACTCCACTGGAAGTACAGGCAACATCATACTTGGCGGCATCCGTAAGAATCATTAATTTCTCCATTATAGAAGAGGATAAGCCTGAAGCCGGGCCAAAATCAGTAGATGTTATTTTCATTGGGCTTTGAAAATCCGCGGTAAAATTCATAACGTGGCTCCTTATTTATAGATAATGAAACGTATGTTCGGTAAAAATATCATATCACACTGCTGGAAAGTTTGCAAGAAAAATCGAATATTTGTTCTGCTGGATTATTTTTACATGAAAGGTTAGAATAATCATAACTGTGAGGATACAAAACGCATACGGATAATCTCAACAATAAGGAAGGAAAAATAATATCGTGGCTTATTTAGGAAATCCCAAAGAAACCATTGCAATTTTGCAAAAATATAACTTTAATTTTCAGAAGAAATTCGGCCAGAATTTTCTCATTGATACCCATGTACTGGACAAGATTATAGATAATGCTCATATTACAGGTGATGATTTTGTTTTGGAGATAGGGCCGGGAATCGGTACTATGACCCAGTATTTGTGTGAACGGGCAAGGAAAGTGGCGGCCGTGGAGATTGACAAAAATCTGATACCCATACTGGAACATACATTAAGTGAATATAATAATATAGAAATTATCCATAATGATATTTTAAAAATGGATATTGCGGCGCTTGTCCGGGAAAAAAACGGGGGTATGCCTATAAAAGTGGCGGCAAACCTTCCATATTATATTACGACCCCCATTATTATGGAATTATTTGAAAGCCATGTTCCAATAGACAGTATTACGATTATGGTGCAAAAAGAAGTGGCAGACAGAATGCAGGCATTGCCCGGCAGCAAAGACTATGGCGCCCTGTCTTTGGCTGTGCAGTATTATGCAAAACCAGAAATTGTGGCAAATGTTCCGCCTAATTGCTTTATGCCCAGGCCAAAAGTGGGAAGTGCGGTTATCCGTTTATGCCGTTATGAAAATCCGCCTGTTTATGTGGAAGATGAAAAATTAATGTTCCAGGTGATTCGAGCTTCCTTTAACCAGAGAAGGAAAACCCTTGCCAATGGATTAAGTAACTCCGGTGATATTCATCTTGACAAAGAATTAATACAGGAATGTATACAATCACTGGGAGTTTCAGCGGCAGTGCGGGGGGAAACCCTTACATTACAGCAGTTTGCTACACTATCCAATATAATTAAAAGTAAAATTTAATTTTAATATTATGGATATTTTCATAAATTACAGGTTTTTTATAAGACATATTTTTTTCGATTTTTCATATATTTAACATAAGGACAAACTAAGGTTTTAATCAATATATGAAGAATTTTTTATATCGAATTGGAACATGTATTGCGCTTTTTGTACTGATTCCTATTATAATAACGCTTTTAGCCCAGGGAAGCGGAAAAAATTATATTAACAAATTATCAGAGGAGGGGCAGCCCACAGAAGAGGAAGAGTTAGATGATGATATGCTGGCAGGCATTGTTGCCAACGAGATATCTATTACGTCAGAGCCGGAAGCGTTAAAAGCGCAGGCGGTTGTTGTGCGCACCAACTGTCTGCGTGCTATTCAAAATGGAGAAAATCTGCCGGAGGGCATGACAAAAAGCGAGATGATGCGTTTGTGGGGAAGCGAAAATTTTACGGAATATTACAGCCAGTTGGAAAATTGTATTGAGGCAACAAAAGGTGTTGCCATGACTTATGAAGGAAACTATATTCAGGCTGACTTTCATACAGCCAGCGCAGGATATACCAGAAACGCAAACGAAGTATATCAAAACGAAGATTATCCATATTTAATAAGTGCGGAAAGCCGCACAGATATCACATCTGCCGATTTTCTTAAAGTTGTTTTTTATAAACCGGAAGAATTTCTAAATACGGGACAGGTATTTTTTCCCCAAGACATGCAGGGAAAAACAGCCGCCGAAATATTAGGAGCATTTGTTATTACAAAACGGGACGCGGCAGATTATGTAACGGAAGTGACAATAGGGGATAAGGTTTATTCCGGAGAAGAAATCCGGCTGGCTTTTAACTGGAATTCTTCCTGTTTTTATCTGCGGGAAGTGGATGGGGATATACGGGTAGTGACAAAAGGCTGCGGCCATGGACTGGGACTTAGCTTGTATGGGGCACAGCAGTTGGCAAAATCCGGTTATGCTTATAAGGATATTTTAAAATATTATTATTCGGATGTTGAATTTGTCACATCTGTGCAGGGAAAGTGAAGCGAAGGGTTATTCTTGTTTTTTCCCTGGAGTGCTGGTATACTATTTTATAGTTATTCCCGTGAGCCAAATGATTTGCAAACAGGTATTCTCTGTTTTCCAAACAACAGCAAATGATTTGGCAAATGTGTATGCTCTGGAGTATAAAGTCGGAGGGAAAGAGGGGTGGTAACGTGACAAAAACAGTATCCATTGGCCTGCAGGATTTTGGACAGGTTATATCAGAAGATAGATTTTATGTGGATAAAACATATTTTATCAGAGATTGGTGGGAGCAGGGGGATGCGGTTACATTGATTACACGCCCCCGGCGTTTTGGAAAAACATTAAATCTGAGTATGATGGATTATTTTTTTCCCTGAAAAATGCTGACAAAGGCGGTTTGTTTAAAAATCTTATAATATGGAAAGATGAAAAATACAGGAAATTACAGGGAACGTATCCGGTGATTTTCATGTCTTTTGCCGGGGTAAAGTCGGATAATTTTACAGGGGCAAAATACCAGATTTTTGAAATATTAGAACAGGTTTGGAAAAGTTTTCCCATGATAGAGACAGACCAGTTTTATCCTATGATGCGTAAAGAAATTTACAAGCAGGGCAAAGATGCCATAGATATTGATATGTTGTCTATGTCTTTAAATAAGCTGTGCAACAGACTGTATGATTATTATGGGAAAAAAGTGTTAATTTTTTTAGACGAGTATGACACGCCCATGCAGGAGGCGTGGCTACTGGGTTATTGGGACGAAATAGTCAGTCTGTTCCGGAATTTATTTAACAATACATTTAAGACAAATCTGGCTATGGAACGATGTCTTATGATAGGAATGTTGTTAAAACCAGAATTGGATGCGCCATCGCCGCTAGGGTCGAAAAAACCTCACCAAGCGGACGAGGCGGGCTTTCCTGCTAAGCTCGAAAAAACCTCGCTAAGCAGTCAATGCCAAAGTATTTTTTCGGATTTAAATAATATGGAAGTGGTTACTACTACGTCTGATAAATATGAAACGGCTTTTGGATTTACAGAGTCGGAAGTGTTTTGGGCATTGGAGCAGAGCGGAATGTCTGAACACAAAGAAGATGTAAAAAAGTGGTATGACGGATTTATCTTTGGAAATATATCGGATATTTATAATCCATGGTCAATTACAAATTATCTGGATAAAGGAAGTCTTACTGCCTACTGGGCAAATACCAGTGCCAATGGACTGGTGGAAAATCTTATAAAAAAGGGCAGCCCGGAAGTAAAGCAGATTATGGAGGATTTGTTAAAGGACATTCCCCTTGTGACCAAGATAGATGAGCAGATTGTGTTCCATCAATTGGATAAAAACCGGGACGCTATATGGAGCCTGCTTTTGGCAGGCGGATATTTAAAAGTGGACAAACATCTTCAGAACCCGCAGGGATTGAATCAATATACATTATCTCTGACTAATTTTGAGGTGAAAATCATGTTTGAAAGCATGATAGGAAAGTGGTTTGATGAGAGCGAGGGCGCATACAACGAGTTTATTAAGTCTTTGCTGCGGGGCGATGTGGAGGCCATGAACGAATATATGAATGAAGTGGCGCTTTCCTGTTTCAGTTATTTTGATACCGGAAAAAATATGACGGAGAGAAAAGTGGCAGAACGTTTTTATCATGGTTTTGTCCTGGGGTTGATAGTGGAGTTGAAAAATCGTTACATGATAACATCCAATCGGGAGAGCGGATTTGGAAGATATGATGTGATGTTAGAGCCGTTAAAACCGGAAGACCCGGCAATTATCATAGAGTTTAAGGTTTATAACGGTAAAAAAGAGGACACATTGGAGGATACGGCAAAGGCAGCTCTTGGTCAGATTAAGGAAAAAGAATATTGTCAGGCATTTCTGGATAAAGGTATCAGTAGAGAAAGAATCTCTTGTTATGGTTTTGCTTTTATGGGGAAAGAAGTTTTGATTGTAATGACACCTGATGGGAAAAGACAGTTGTCAGGGAAGAGAAAATAGATAAAAAGAATTTTTTCTATATGAATAAAACCTTGTAATATGCACAAGCTATAATCAGTACAAGTACAAAATATTGATTATGGATGGTGAGTTATATGAGACGAGGAATGAGAGAATTCTTTAGAAAAAAACAATACAAAATAGCTGCAGTCTGTGTTGCGGCAGCGGTTCTTGGAGCGGTTGGAATATATGCTTTTACAGGCAATAATGATAACAAGGAAGAGCCTATGCAGCAGATTGCCCAGGAGGACACGGAAGAGAAAAAGACTACAATTACAGCAAAAAACGAAACAGATAAAAAAGAAGAAAAAGAAAAGAAAGAACAGAAAGACAAAGAAAAAGAGGAGCAGACAAAAGTTGCTTCTGCAGTAGTCAGACCCACAAAGAAAACGGAAGAAGAAGTAGAAAAAGTTACCCCGGAAGAGGAGACAGAAGTGCCGCAGATAGCAGAGGCAGAGACAGAACCGGAGCCTGCTCCTTTGGAAGAGACAGAGGAAACCGTGGAAACCGCGGCAATTGCAAGTAATGCGGTGGAATTGCATTTTGATACGAATGCAGGCATGAGCTGGCCGGTATCAGGGGCAGTCATATTAAATTATAGTATGGATAAGACAGTGTACTTTTCTACCCTTGACCAGTACAAATATAATCCGGCAGTAATTATTGCAGGCAATGTAAACGAGAAAGTAAAAGCAGCCGCCGACGGAAAAATTACCGATATCAGTACCAATGAAGTAACAGGCTGTACCGTGACAATGGATTTGGGAGACGGGTATACTGCCATATACGGCCAGTTAAAGGAGGTTCCCTACAACGTTGGGGCATACGTGGAAGCCGGAAATACCATTGGATTTGTGAATGAGCCTACAAAATATTATTCCCTGGAAGGAAGTAATCTGTATTTTGAGCTGCAAAAAGACGGTTCTCCGATAGACCCGGTGGAATATTTTTCAGCAGAGTAGATTTTTCTTGCTTTTTTCCCATATTCCACTTATAATGGCATGGGAAGACAAATGAATTGCATCTAAAGACGTTCTGTATTCCAATATAACAGGACGTCTTTTCTATGCTTATGGATAAAAGATGAAGAATTATACTTACATATTAGAATGCAGCGACAAAACATATTATACAGGCTGGACAAATAATATTGAGAAACGGCTGAAAAACCATAATGCCGGGAAAGGCGCTAAATACACCAGAGCCCGAACACCGGTAAAGCTTGTTTATTTGGAAATCTGGGAGACAAAGCAGGAGGCAATGAGCCGGGAAGCAAAGATTAAACAGCTTACCCGGAAGGAAAAGGAACAGTTAATTTTGGCATATAAGAGGGAAAAAAATAATGGAAACAGTTAGATTTGATGAATTAGAAATATTACCCCAGATTCTGAAAGGAATCAGGGATATGGGATTTGAGGAGGCAACTCCTATTCAGGCACAGGCAATTCCTGTTGTAATGAGCGGCAGGGATGTGATAGGCCAGGCGCAGACAGGAACGGGAAAAACGGCGGCTTTTGGGATTCCCATGTTACAGAAAGTGGATTCTTCTTTAAAAAAGACACAGGTTCTTGTGCTGTCCCCCACCAGGGAATTGGCAATCCAGGTGGCAGAGGAACTGCATAATCTTTGCAAATACATGCATGGAATAAAAATTTTGCCGGTTTACGGAGGACAGGATATCAGTAAGCAGATTCGTTCCCTAAAAGGGGGAGTGCAGGTTATTGTGGGAACCCCGGGACGTATTATGGACCATCTTCGCAGAAAAACCATTCGATGCGATTTTGTTCACTCCATTGTGTTGGATGAAGCAGATGAAATGTTAAATATGGGCTTTCGGGAAGATATTGAGACAATCTTAGAGTATATCCCACAGGAAAGACAGACAGTCCTGTTTTCTGCAACCATGCCAAAACCCATTTTAGACATTACAAGAAAGTATCAGCATGACGCGGTAACCATTAAAGTGGTAAAAAAAGAACTTACAGTCTCCAATATTGAGCAGTATTATTATGATGTAAAACGCAAGGATAAAGTAGACGTGCTTACAAGGCTTTTAGATTACCACAATCCGAAAGTATCTATTGTATTTTGTAATACGAAAAGGCAGGTTGATGAGCTATCCAGGGAGTTATCTGCCAGAGGGTATTTTGCGGAAGGTCTGCACGGAGATATGAAACAGGCACAGCGCGACCGTGTTATGGCGAATTTCCGCAAGGGAAAAACAGATATCCTGATTGCCACAGATGTTGCGGCAAGGGGAATTGATGTAGACGACGTGGAGGCAGTGTTTAATTATGACATTCCTCAGGATGATGAGTATTATGTACACAGAATCGGACGAACCGGAAGGGCAGGGCGCACAGGGAAAGCCTTTAGTTTTGTAAAGGGAAAAGAAGTTTACAAGCTAAAGGACATTATGCGTTACTGCAAGACAAAAATTTATGCCCAGCCCATTCCTTCTTCCGAAGATGTGGCGCAGATTAAGGCGGC
>CANRJF010000124.1 GCA_947630855.1 uncultured Lachnospiraceae bacterium | reverse complement strand
GGTATACCCGCAGGGTGTTTCCTCCTTTTGCCCTGCTCTTTGGGCATACAGGTATACCCGCAGGGTGTTTCCTCCTTGATAATAAAAACCGCCAGTTCTGCTTCTCTATATCTTCAAATCCAGATTCGCACCAACCTGCGGCTGATCTTTTACAGTGGTTTTGCCTGCATCCTCTTTCCGGGCAGCTTCGATAATTGTTTTCATATCTGTGTCATTCAGATAAATCGTGCCATCTTTGGAAGCAGCCATTTTTTCTTCTAATGCCTCCTCTAATTTTTCTTCCTTCTCTTCTGCCTTTTCTTTCCTCTTTTCAATCAGCTTTTCAGCATTTTCCTTCCTTTCTTCCCGAAGCTTATTACTCAAATTCAACATACCATCGTTTCTGGTTTGCATTCTGCAATGATATTTTCCGTTCTCATCAATATAACTGTGCTGATACACTATGGTCCAGCCAGTGGCTTTCGCTATGCTTTCTGCCAATTTAGACATAGACTCAACGCCTCTTATCATGTCTTTCATATCCTTCTCTTTTTTGGGATCATTCTGCATTTTTTCCAAAAGTCTGGGATTAACGGTCAGTGACTTGCCGCTTTTATCGGATACACAGGCATTCCCTACACGAAATTTCACGCTTGGAACAAGTTTTGCCAGTTCATTTGCATAACCAGTTGTCTTTTTTGCCTTACTACTTCCCGCTGTTTCTGTTGTTTTTTCTGTTTCCTTTTTCTTTGCGCTGTTTTCTGTACTGCTTTCTGCTATGCTCTGCGTTGCATAGCTGTTGTAATTCTGCTGCCTGACTGCATAATCAGGCAGATTCCCTTTAATTTCCATTGCCATAATATAATCCTCCTTAATAAAAGACCTCGCGGCAGCCGCCAAATGCCTGCAGGCAGTCACCTGGCTCGTTGCCCGCGGGAATAAAATTTACTTGAAATTTCGTTCTCTAACCCTTTAACATAACAGACAGTATGAATTTTTCTTCTTCTGCTATACAATCCATATCACCCCCATATTTCAATGCACAATACCTGATATTTTTAAGCCCAATGCCATGTATATTACTATCAGCCTTTTGGGAGCATGGAAAACCGTCTTTACCCCATACTATCTCCCCGTCAAAGCTGTTCTCAATTTCTATGAAAAACATTTTCTGTTTCCAAAAAGATTTTATTTTGATATATAACTCTTTATCCGGTTTTTTCAGCCTTGCTTTCTGGCACGCTTCAATCGCATTATCTAACCCGTTATTTAAGATAATGCCTATGTCATAAGCCCTCACATGAATCTTATCCGTCAATAGAAAGCCGTCCGCTTCTAAATGGATACCTTTTAATTCCTTTGCCGCATAATAGAACTTGCTGCTGATAACTGCGTCACTTACCACATTTCCCGTATGTATTTTCTGTTCCAGATTCATCAGTGTTTTCTGCATATCTTCAAAATACCCGGTAATTTCTTCATTTTCCGTTATCTGCCGTTCTCTTAACAGTTTTTCCATAACCGCTATCTGATTTTTCATATCATGCTTTACATGGCTGACGCTCTCATAAAAACGCTCCATTTCCAACATGGAATTTTGCATTTGCGAAATCTGGTTCTCTAAAACGCTTTTTTGCGTTCGTTCTTCCTGCAAATCCATCATCTCTTCCTGAATCCTAAATCCATATAAAATAATCAGCCATACAGCCACAAAAACGATAATAACAAACAGATATATTGCCCTGTAATTGTCATACTCCAAGATATCCCCCCGCTCATTTATCATAAGTAATACAAAATAGAGTGCCACAGAAACAAGACTTCCCAGGAGGGCGGGCAACATATGGGCAATCAGTTCTTTTGTGCTTCTTCCATCTATCGAATGGTTATGGTTCTTTACTATGGTTTTTATAGAAAAATAAAATAGTGCCACTACTGTCATATCCGTTAAACAGTATATAGAATCTACCATTAGCTTAACGGCTGTCACATTATGAAAAACTTCTATATGCCATGACAACCTCTCCAACCCGTCTACCAAAAACAGCCTGACACTATATCCAATCTCACTGAAAGCATACAATAGTGCTATAAAAAGCAATGTCAAAAATAAATGTATAATCTGCCTGTTTTTATAAAAACATACTCCAATCACATAGATGGCACACATACGGAAAACCAAACTCAGCCAATATTTTTCCAGAGTATATGGCAAATGAGAAAACACTAAGTTTCTGACTGCCAAATTTACAGCAAGCCAGGCTGATATTGTTAAAATATTGCTAATTACTTCTCTTTTGATTCTCTGCCCGCCAAATTTTCCAAAAAGCATACACAGGCAGTACCCGTCAATGAGATATGCAGCGGCTTCAATAAAAGGCTGTATAAACTCATACATGGGAAACACCCCCATTCCGCAGGTATCTCATATACTGTTTGACAAAATCATGGTATCTGTCCTTTGACAGATATATTTTCTCCCCATTGGTAAGCATAATGTTTTTCGTATCATATTCAGCCACATAGGATAAATTCACTAAATACCCTCTATGGCAGCGGCAAAAGCCCTCCCCGGCTTCCCGTTCCATATCTGCCATAACGCCATAGAATGAAATTTCCCCTCTCACGGTATGGACGGCAATTTTACGCATTTCATTTTCAAAGTAAAGAATATCTGCGATATCCAATATTATGTTTTTATTTCTTGTTTTGATAAATATCTGCCTGTTTTTTAAGCCTTGCCTTTTCTCTATTTCTTTTTTTGCCCTTTCAAGCACCTCCTGTAATTTTTCATCACAAACAGGTTTTATCAGATAATGCAGGGCTGCCACGTCAAAGGCTTCAAACACATATTCTTTTGCCCCGGTTATAAACACGATAACGCTTTCTTCGTCCAGTTCCCGTAATTTCTTAGCGGTTTCCACACCGTTCATTTTTTCCATTTGAATATCCAAAAAATAGATGTCAAATACCTTTCCCTGTGATAATAATTCTTCACTGGAAAAAAAGCCCTGTATCGCAACATCCGGCATATATTTTTTTATCCTGCCGCTAATCTGTTCGACAAAGACTGGCTCATCATCACAGACTGCGATCTTTAGCATACAATCACCCCAATTTCTTTATAGGTTTATCATATATATCGGCATACTTTTTATTTAAATTTTTGAATTGTAACCAATCCCCTTTTGAAATGTAATCAATCCCTTTTTCTGCGGCTATCTCTCTGTCATTCTGCCCCTTTTCGGCTGCTTTGCCTGCCACAAGGCTTGTAATTTTCTGTAATAAAAACACCGCCGTCCTCGCCCGGCTTTGTGTAAATCGGATAATCAAAAGACAATGCGATAATATCATTCATTATCGCGCGCCTTGAAACATCTAACTCCCATGCAAGCTCCCTTGTTGTCATGTGGTCTTTAGCGGATAAAATGCTGATGATTTCCATCCGCCGATGTAACGTGTCCACTCCATTCCTCCCTTCGTTTCTGTCTTGTAAACTGTTCACGATTGCCAGCCCAAAAAACATATAAAACTTTTCCAAAAAGCCCTTATATACTTTACAAAAATGGCAATCGCTGTCTATGCCTGTATATTTCAGGACTTGATTTCTATCGTTTCTTCAGCAAATGAATAAATATGTTCTTGACTTTGCTCTTTTACTTTTGCACTTTGTTTCCTGTTATCTTTCTATTTTTTCCTCCCACAATCTTGATATTTCCGTGTTCGTCATCATTTCCTTTAATATAGTCTCGGCACTTATTTTTAAATATAATGTTCCACCCCAGCTAATAACTTCTCTATACACTCCCACACCTTCCCGTTTAAAAATAGCAGGAACCTCATGAAAACATTCACTGGACACTTCAACAGACTTTATTACATCACTAATTTGAAAAGCAAAAGATTTACCACCATACACCATAACAACAAAAATAGTTTTACTGCTAAAATTCATTCGTTTTTGCCCAAACCATCTATATGAGTCTAAAACAGGAATCACTTCATCACAGAAATGAAGTAGTCCCATAATACTTGTGATTTCACCTTTATCACCGTAGTCCAATATTTTCACATTGACGACAAAACTCTTTATTTGATCTATCTCAACTGCAAAAACTCCTGTCCCAATTTGAATAAATATGATTCGTTTCATCAATATGAACTCCTTCCCAAACTCTATTATGAAATGCCTGGAACAGCAACACGCCAAAGTAAAATGCCTGCATATCTTTTTAAAGCAATGCTACACTATGGAAAAAACCTGTCCAATTTTATCCGTAATTATCAAATCAGCCTATTTGTCATGCCTCCCCGAAAGAGCAAATGCAAAGTCCAAGAAAAAAATAAAATATTTTCTTCCCAAATAGTCTTTATCTCCAAGTAATTTTTTTATCATATTATGTTCCTCCTATTTTATACAATCGGTTGTATATTTGGTTACTATTGAGGGAAGCTTTAACAGCTTCCCTCAATTTTTAACATTTTCTTCTATCCGCATTAAAAAAAATAACAATTTTTCCTTTTCAGCCATAGAAAAATTTTCTAACAAAGCAGCTCCTGCATGGATTCCATCATTTATTAACCTTGTGCAAATTTCCAGCCCTTTATCTGTTAAAAAAACTTCTGCCACCCTTGCATCTTTTTTCGAAGATACAATGTACAGATATTCTTTTGCTTTCAGTTTATCAACCAGTTTCCTTGCTGCCTGATGCGATACCTGCAAATGATTTTTCAAATCTGTAATACTTTTTCCCTGATTACTAAAATAAAAAAGAAGTGTTTCTGATTGCGCCGAAGTAATATTCTTCTTATGCAAATACTCATCACGAGCGTTATGTAACTGATTGCCTATTTTAATAATTTTTCTTTCTGTAATAAAATCAATATCATTCATTATAATCACTCCATTATACAACCGTTTGTATAATAGCATTTCTCTATATAAAAGTCAAGCCTATTGCATAAATAAAATCATATTTAAAGAAAATTCATGTAAATTTGCTCATTCTTTCTATTTATTCAAAAACAATGACTTTTTTCTTGTTAAGAATAGTCCTGCATATATTTATACGCAGAGCCATTCGTCCCAAAGCCCCTCAAATAAGCTGTGGCATTTTTAATCTGCCACAGCTTGGAAATTTTTTATGGTAACCAAAATAATATATCGAGCGCTGTAATGACCAAATTCTTAAATCTATCATTCAGCTTACAAAGCTTTATTAATGAACCAACAAATAAATAAACACTAATGACAATTATTATAGGGGCGGCTAATTCTGTTTCACCTAATACTGTCATTGAAACTACAAACAAAATTATTGCCACAATAATTGTAAACGAATATAATGCTATTTTCTTCTCCATATAAGATTCCTCCTCTAAAATTCCATATGTCATTTTCCCTCCACAATACCGATTTGTTTGATACTGTTATTTTAGCACAAATACGCCCGCAATTCCATTAAATTTTGCTTAATCTTCCTTTTGGCCTTGCAAGAACTTTATCTTTGCTTTCCACTGCTTCAGTGTTATCGTCTCGCCCTTTCTAATTTCAATATTTCAGTTATCAACAACTGCCTTATTGTTGTATTCCTGCGTCAAAATCTGATGTTTTTTCAAAATCCATTGCACAACAAGCAGAAATAGTTTATACTTATGCCATCGCAAAGTGAATTTCATGCATTTTTGCATTGTATCTGTGAAGGCACTGAACAGATATAAAACTATTACAGAAACGGAGAAAAATATGTCAGAAAACACAAATAAAACAGAAACAGAAGAAATCGTCTACGTTGCCAGAAAACGCCTGCTGTTTTTTGGACTGCCCTGGACATTTACAAAATACACCATTACACCTTCCATACTCACCGTAGACCAGGGATTGTTTAAAACCGTTGAAAATGACTGCTACATGTACAAAATACAGGATGTCCGCCTGACTCAGACCTTATGTGAAAAAATATTCGGCCTTGGAACGGTGGAATGTTTTTCCGGTGATGCAACCGACCCCAACTTAAAACTTATACATATTAAGAAATCCAAAGAAATAAAAAATTACATACTGGAAGCTTCCGAAAAGGCAAAGATAAAACGCAGAACCGTCACCACCTACGATATTGGCATGGATGGGGATGAAATTAACTGATTCCCCGTTGAGCAGGGGACTATTACGAGATTGAGGAAAATGCAGAACGTATTTTCCATGCCCGGCTTCTGGTCAACCACGCCGAAAATGGCAGGAAATATCTGTATGACATTCTGGCAATAAAAAAAGAAACGAGCAAGCCGTAACAGGATGTACGGTGAAAACCCATTTCTTATTGTCAATAATAAAACTTTTTTCTGTCCTGTCAAACCGTTCATGCATATTCACTAAAACCTAGAAGATTGTGTGTTACTTTTCACGGGGTGGGGAAAGTAACAATTGTGTGTATAAAAAGTAATACTTGAAACCACGATAATTAAGGGAGATATGAAGAATGCCTAAAGTGATGAAATTTGTAACGGTTCTTAGCTTTGTAGCAGCTATTATTACAATCCTATTATTTCATTTTTTTAATGAGGACATATACCTGACATTGGCTATCACTTTTGGTACAACATTTTACCATTTAGGAATTAGGTTATTTGTGGGAATACTTTACAATGTTGGAATGAAAAACCGGGCAGATTATACAAAAAAATGGTATCAAATTCGTTCGTGGGAAAATAGACTATATCAGATTTTGAACGTGAAAACATGGAAAGACAAAATGCCCACTTTCAACCCTGAGGTTTTTTCGTACAAAAAACATTCATGGGATGAAATTGCACAGGCGATGTGCCAGTCAGAATTAGTGCATGAAACAAACATGATACTTAGTTTCGTACCCCTTATTGCGGTCAAATGGTTTGGCTCATTTTATGTATTTCTCATAACATCTGTATGTGGTGCAGTATTTGATTTAATATTTGTTATCATGCAAAGATATAATAGGACGCGTGTAATAAAGATAATTTTAAGAAAGCGATAGATACGTTGTTCCATTGTCCGCAACTTGTGCAAAGTTTAAAATCTTATATATTCACATCAAATATTGCTGTTATCTGTTCACCTTTTACCTCAAAGTCTATTTCAAACCAAAAGTCCAATTCCTCTCCGAAACTTGTCGGACGATAGGTTACAAAAGAAGTGTTATCATTTTCAAGTTCTATTTTTTCTAAACAAGACTCATTGAAACGGTCTACCACAAATTTTTTATCTTCATCTTCCTCCCACAGGGCTAATTGCTCATCTAACCATTTCCCAAATCCCAGGCAATCATTTTCCGGCGTCGGTTCTGCATCATTAAAGGAAGCCCATGAAGGTTTCGGTGGAATGCTGGATACAAGTTTTGTATATTCTTTATCCGCAATCGTATTTACCATCAATTTAATCAATTCCGTTGCCTTTGCTTTAAACTCTTGTTCTGTCATTTTATACCTCCGTTATCAATATATTTCCGATTTGCCGTCATCAGCGATACCAAAATTATAGCACACCACCAATTGGATTACAATGATATATCTTGTGCCCTTTTGATGTTAACATTTAAGGAATATTTGATAGTAATATCAGTGTTATTGTGATAGAATTGTATTCAACAAAATCAAATTTGAGAGGAACATGAAAGAACATGGATTTACAGAAAATAGAAAACTTTATTGATAAGCAAAAAGTTAGTTTTATATGTTCGATTGATGATGAAAATTATCCGAATGTAAAAGCAATGCTAAAATTTAGAAAAAGAAATGGATTGAAAGAATTTTATTTCTCTACAAACACTTCATCTATGAGAGTAAGCCAATACCAGAAGAATCCTAAAGCCAGTATATATTTTTATCATAAAGGGATAATTAAGTATGTTGGGGTTATGCTAAAAGGAAAAATGGAGGTATTAACAGACCAACAATTTAAAAATGCCATTTGGCAAAAAGGCGATACTATGTTTTATAAAAAGGGCGTTACCGACCCAGATTATTGTGTTTTAAAGTTTACTGCTATAAGCGGCAGATATTATTGTGACTTAAAGACAAAAGATTTTGAAATATTTTGA
The DNA here is from genome assembly GCA_947630855.1 of uncultured Lachnospiraceae bacterium. Taxonomy (GTDB): domain Bacteria; phylum Bacillota; class Clostridia; order Lachnospirales; family Lachnospiraceae; genus Roseburia_B. The sequence continues at coordinate 3,004 of CANRJF010000124.1, read as the reverse complement.
TAAGGAGACTTCCGGCGGCTTTGATCGTTATTTCAAAACCGCCGTTATTGAGACATGAGTATTTTCTACTTCATAAGCTTTTTTTATTTCCTGCTTATGAAGTAGATATATTTTATTTGATTGTAAATTCACAAGATAAATTGTATGTGTCGTAATCCCAATCTCTCTCATGCTCAAAGAAAGCAAATTGTTTCACCAAGCGATAGTGTCCAGCGGGCAGCTCGCCATAAAAACTTTTGACATCTATTTTTAATGATAACCGTTCATCAGGCTTAATAATACAATCTGTTTCGTTGTTCTTTGATGGGGTATCAAGTTCTTCGTCATTTCCATAAGAGGAAATTTCATATTCTTCGGAATAATCCTGCACCGATTGATTATCACTATCCTCTGCTTGACTGCACCCAACAATACACACCGACAATGATAACATAATGAACATGCTTATTTTTTTTCATCTGTCTTCACATCCTTTCTTTTGAGTATATCTTAGCAGCCAAATATCTATTTTCAATCAACTTTCACGATAATTTATTCTTGCGGTAACAGAAGCTCCACCTGTTTTGTTGTTGGAGATTTGAATATTTCCACCATGCCTTTCACTTAAAATCTTACAAATATTCAGCCCCAATCCTAAATGTTCAGTAGATGTTTCTTTTGATGATTTATAAAATGGCAAAGCTGCTTTTCCGATGTCGCTAATTTTAAAACCACAACCATCGTCCGAAACAGATATTACTAAATAATTATTTTGTTCTTCCAATCTATATAGGTTTGTCATGGCATCTACATATTTTTCGAGCCGTAAAACATTTTTTGACATTACAGATAATTCTTCCAGTATTTCTTCCTGTGTTACTAATCCTTTTGGGATAAAGGAAAGCAACGTAGAAGCATGACCTTTTAACAGGGTTAAAGGAGTGCGTAAATCGTGTGAAAAGGCAGCGTTTAACCGCCGCTGTTCAGCAAATTGCCGTAACATTATTTCGTTGTTTTTTGCTAAACAATTTTTCATTTTTTCAAAAGCACAACAAAGTTTTCCCATTTCATCATTCAAGGGATATGATAACTCAAAATCCAAGTCATTTGCTTCTACTTTCTGATACGCGTTAGTTAACAGCTTAATTGGTTTTGCAAATTTCCTTTTATAGAAAATTGTTACGCAGCATATCATACTGATAGATAGTACAGTGGGAATAATTGCAATATTTATGTACCTAAAGCTATATCAAATTCTTTTTTTGTAAAAGACATATCCTGGTTCTGATAAAACACAACGCGTGATGAATAGTCTATTACTATGTTATCATCAAACTGAACTTTGGAAGATACATTGCGTCTTTTTTCTCTACGAAGATGTGCTGCAATGCGGGCTTCCAATTCATCAACAGAGAATGGTTTGATTACATAGTCGTCTGCTCCGATAGAAAATCCTTTTATTTTATCACTATCCTTAATACGTGCGGTCAAAAAAATAATAGGGCAGGAAATATAATCTCGTATTTTTTCGCAGACCGTAAATCCATCTATATCTGGCATATTTACATCTAACAAAATAATATCAGGATTTTTTTCTACCTCTTTTAATGCGGCATTTCCTGCTGTTGCAGTATATACCGTATATCCCAGTTTACTAAAATAATGATACAGCATTGATACAATTTCTTTTTCATCATCTACAATTAAAATACTTTGTGACATGGAATATACCTCCTCTTGAATAACAACATTAACAAAAAATACTCTATTTTTTATCAATTTTTTTTAATATTATTCATTATGTCCTTGACAAATTTTATCAAAATATATTATTATGGTTAATATGCTTTATGTATAAAGCACTCTAAATGTAAACTAGGAAAAAAAAATTATTATCACTTTGTAAGGAGGAAACAGACAATGAAAAATAAATGGTTACATTTTGATATTGATAACGAAAATATATTTGGACTGATTTGCGGTTTGATTATGATTTTTTTAAGTATAGCAATGATATTTTTTAATAATGATATTTTAAATATTATATTAAGAGATATATTCATGATTTTACTTTTAGGCTTCTTTACGCCCTTATACTATATCTTAATTGTAAAAAAGAAAAAATTATCGGTTTTAGGTTTTCATAAAAATAAACTGATTGCCAGTATAGCAATCAATGTAATTGCAGGTGCTTCTTTGTTATTTATGTTCATCAGCAAAAGCGAAGAGAATATAAGTTTTGATATAAATTCATTTTATGCAGTTTTATATATTTTAGTGGCTGGAGTTTTTGAAATGATTTTTATATATGGATTTTTGCGTTATGAGTTTGAGAGAGCATTTGGAATACTGCCTGCAATTTTTATTACTGCTATTTTTTATAGTTTACATCATGCAGGTTTTCAGCCAGAATTTATAAAATTATTTTTTGTTGGGATTATGTATGTAACGGTATTTTATTTTACAAAAAATATTTTTGCCATATTTCCATTTTTTTGGGGCGTTGGAGCTGTTTGGGACGTTTTGATAAATTCTGAGGCGGGTAATCAAATAAAGAATTTCACATCTTTTATTATAGCAATATTGTTACTTATAGCAATGGTTGGTATTAGTGTTTCATTTTTTTGTAGGCTTAAAAGAAGGAAATAATGATATTAATAAATGCCTGCTGTCCGCTTTGATTTCCATCAAAGACCGCCTTAACCGTAATAGCTGCTTTTGTATCGGTGCAATTACCTGGAACATTACCCATAATTTTAACCCTTTCCGTTTTTCTGTAATTGCCCTGACGCTGTACAAGGATACGAACTTATTGACGCTGCCATACTCACAAGTTACTATCAAAATGACACAAAAAACAGAGAAACAAACCTGAATCATCAGTTATTTCCCTGCTTGATAGCTGCAATATAAAATTTTCTGCTCTGCTGTTCTACACTGTCTGAAGCCCTGCAAGCTGTTCTACCTCTGCCACGCTGAGTTCAGAACATTCCGCAATTTCCTCGATTGTCAGCTTGCCTATTTT
>CANRJF010000123.1 GCA_947630855.1 uncultured Lachnospiraceae bacterium | reverse complement strand
TTCTTTAAACTGGGTAAACACCAGAACACGTTCCCGCTTTTCGTAAATCGTCTCGCAGATTTCTTTCAGCATGGCAAATTTGCCGCTTTCCTCCGGTATATACTCCTCCGTACCAAGGTACTGGGCAGGATGGTTGCAGATTTGTTTTAAATGCATGATGGTAGACAAAATCAGCCCCCGTCTCTGTATTCCGTCCAGTTTTTCCAGCTTTTCCGCTGTTTCCGCCACTTTTTTGCGGTACAGCACAATCTGCTTTTTGCTTAAGCCCACGTATTCATTAGTCTCCACTTTATCCGGCAGGTCGGATATGATTTTCTTGTCCGTTTTGACGCGCCGCAGCATAAACGGAGATACCATGGCCTTTAAATGGGCATATTCCTCCGGGCGTTCCGACAGTTTTTTAGAATAATCTTTAAATTCCTTTGAGGTGCCAAGAAGGCCTTTGTCCAGAAAATCAAACAAAGACCACAGATTTCCCAGTTCGTTTTCTATGGGTGTTCCGGTCATGGCAATCCGCATGGCTGCCGGAATTTTTTTAATGGTGCGGGTCTGTTTTGTGGCAGGATTTTTAATGGCCTGGGCTTCATCTAAAATCAGGCAGTCCCACTGTAACTGCAAAAGCTCTTTTATCCTTACACTCATGCCGTAGGTGGTGACAGTGAGAAATGCTTTCTGTTCCATGGCGGCTTCACTTAAAGCAGCGGCAGGTTTGCCGTGGAGAATTTCTACATCCATATCCGGTACAAATTTTTCCGCCTCTTTCTGCCAGTTTCCCAGCAGAGAGGCAGGAACAATTAAAAGGATTCTTTTAGCCGGGTCTTCTTTTCTGATTTTCTCCAACAGGGTGAGTACCTGAAGGGTTTTGCCCAAGCCCATGTCATCTGCGATACAGGCGCCAAATCCAAGCTGGTACATGGTGTAGAGCCAGGTATAGCCGCTCTGCTGGTAGGGGCGCAGCTTTGCCTTTACTCCTGCCGGGACTCTTGTTTTTTTCATATGCTCCGGTTTCCGCAGATTCTGTAAAAATTCGGACAGCCATTTCCCGTTTGTGACCAGAGGTCCCACATCCAGCGTTTCTTTGTTTCCTTTAAATTCCACATCTCCCCGGAGGGCTTCCAGAAGAGTGACGCTGTCCTGGTTTTCTTCCATCTCAAGGAGAAGCTGCTCCAGTCTTTTGTGGTCTACTTCTATCCATTTTCCCTTCAAAAAAGCCAGTCCGTTTGTCTGGGCCAGAAGGTATTGGATATCTTCTTTTGTCAGGGGAACGCCGTCCACCGTCAGGGCGGGTTTTACGTTTAATATGGTGTCAAATCCAAGGAATGTGGGTCTTTCTTCTCCCAGGCTGTATGTCATGTTTACCATGGCAGCTCTCTTCCGCCACCAGTTGGGAATCCGGCACATAATGCCCGTGTCTTCAATCTTGGGGATATCCTTTAACAGCCTGTATGCCTCTTCTCTGGTCAGACGCAGGGGATGGAACATTTCTCCGCTCTCCACCATTTCTCCTACCATCTGGGAAACTTCCGAGGCACGGTTTAAACAGGAGAGCAGCTCAATTAATTTTTCCCGTTCTGTATTATATTCTGTCAGTGCGTATTGAAGGGGCATATGGCGGATATTTCCTGCCTCATCTTTTGTGGCATAGGTTGCCAGGAACGCAAAAGGATAATCTTCATCTTTGTTTTCCACCAGGTGAAAAAATATGCGTTCCGGGACATGGAGGTTCTGGCTTTTTTCTGCCAGGTACATAGCCACCGTTCCCTGGTAAGCGCTGATTTCTGTGTGAAAAATTTCCTGCAGTTTAAAAAAGGCATGTTCCACCCAGGCCAGGTCGATAAATTCTGTGCCCAGACCATAGGGGATGGCATTTTCCAGGCGCTGCCATGTATCTTCCTCCACCTTTATCTGGATATGCTCTCTGGCAATTTCAATATCCGGCTGGCTGGTAAGTTCTTTGAAAAAAGCATCCGATACCATGTAGAGAAAGGACATGGTATTGTCGGCGTGTTCACATTTCCCTTCCAGTCCCAGCCGGTACCAGGCCAGATATTTGTCCTTTACAAAATCCAGATACCATTTCCGCAGGTCCTCCGGCAGTTCTTCCCGGTTGTATTCCAGGTAAAAGTCTTCTTTGGTAAAGATAAAACCCATTGTTTTTTCTCCTTTTTTGACCCATAAATTTTCATTCTTATCTGATATCATAGTAGATTTACAGGAGGAATACAACCCTTTTGGAATATTTTTAATGTTCTGTTATGCTCTTGCATCAAATCCCGCCGTCAAATCTGTTCCTGTACCTAAAACAGTTTTTATCACGCTTTGAGTGACGGTTTTTATATCTGTGCCCGTGGCGTTTGCCGTATATTCTTCTGTTTTTTCTTCGGATTTTTCGGCAGCCTTTTTTTCAGCCAGCTTTTCGGCTCTTTTTTCTTCCGCCTCTTTTTTCTCCGCCCGTTTTTTGGCGGCTTTTTCCTCAGCAGCCTTTTGTTCCTTTTCTTTTTTAAGTGCATTCTCTCTGGCTATTTTTCCGTCCGGGTCATTGGTACAGCCTGACATACAGGTAATGTTTCCGTCATCTCCTATGATATAGGTGGCGTATGTGCAGACCGGACTCCCCGGCATTCTTTTTGTAAAATTGGCCAGGGAGTTTACACAATCCGGGATAGCAGCAAGATTTTCTTCCAGGTATGCAGCTTTTTGCGGGTCGTTCATGCATTTTTTCAAAAATGCGCCTGATACGGATACCGTCATGGGAATGCCCTCCATGGAAGTTGTTCCTGTATTCATGTAGCTGTATCTGCCCTGGAGATAACGGGAATATGCGGCGGCAGTGGAAAAACCTGTCTTAATCTGCTCGGTTCTGGTTATGCCGGGTTTTGGGGTTTTTAATTCCACCGTACTTGTGGTCACACCCTTTTCTTCGCTGTTGTTTGAAGAGGCGGATTTTTTTGCAGGCTTTGTGTAATCGGCGGCATAATGGCTGTAATTGTTTGTGATTTCCATTGACATATTGAACACCTTTCCTTTCTTCATAATGGTTTGTAATGAAATGTTTCTATGATATTTATCGCCGGTTTAAATGATTTTTTCACAGGTATTGCGCAAATGGTTTTCATTTGGGTGTGAATGGTTAGAAATGTCAGAGTTTGTACAACATTGTGTTGATATTACAAAAAGTGTTGCGTATAATAAAATTAAGTAAAAAGAAACTATTGACTTTGTTTCGGAAAACCGGTCAGGAAACTATGACGGCCAGAAATATGATTTGATTTATGGCCCTGTTGCCAACGATGACGTATATGCTACCTTTACTCTTTATAGTGCCGGTGCGTTGACGAAAGAGCAGACTTTGGAGGCACTTAAAATCAAGAAGCTGTATAATCAGTTGGTATTAACATCTGAAAAGGCGTTGAGTTATTTAAAATTTGTTGGTACTGTGCCAGAAGGAGAATTGTGATGGAAAAGAAGAAATTTGAAGCCATGCTTATGCTCCTTGTTCCGCAGGTGATTCATCTGATAGTAAAAAATATTCTTACGATGAAGTGACCGCCTCCAAAGAGTTTTATAGCTCCAAGGTCTATTCTTTTTTGGAACAGGAAGATACGAAGTTATGGTATTTGAGTGCGTTGACGCTGTTCAATATGTTTGATGAAGAAAAACAGACAGGTACATTCATTTTTCCGGAGGAAACTTAAGTATGAGCAAAGAAGGTGTTTTTTTAGTCTATTGCACAGAGCAGTATAAATCTGCAAAGGGTCTGACAGGTATACAGGTATCCGAATTGTTCAGCAAATACAGGGTGTGGGATTATATTTATTCTTGTTTTGAAGCCTTGCATACCACAGGTGAAAATTATATTATTCAGGATATTGATTTGTATATTGAAGCAAGGCAGACAGAAAAGTCAAAGGTAAGGTGAAATAGTATTCTTAAATAAAATGCTTTACACCGAATATTTTACCAATTATAATGTAAAAAAAAGGAGGTAAAGCCTATGCCGACGAACGAAAAGGAAATTAATAATTATCTGTTTGACCAATTATCTATGCTTGAGCGAATTGAGCGTCAGTTAAAAAAAGGCGGCGTAGAATTGGCGCAGGAAGAGATTGACATATTTAAAAGTGAAATTAAGAGAAAGCTGTATCAAAAACCACCGCTTATAAGCGAAGAGTAAATTTATCGAATCTGTGAAGGAACTGAACAGATAGGACAATTATAAAATACAGGCATCCAGAAGGTGTAAAGTATCTATTTTTTATTAAAATATGCTTTACACTTTTTTATGCTTAGAACCGATAAATCTTTTCTGTCAAGTTATTTTTTAAAAAAATCTGTAAGTCGTGACCAAAATCTGTATCTCGTGACCAAAGCATTGATTTTTCCACAGGAAATCATATATAATGACAAAAATTGCTATTGATTTTTATGGAGGTTATGATGAAACGATTTTGGGCAGCAGTAATTGATGTTGTTATATGTTACATATTAAGCAGTATCTTATTTGGCTGCGTATGGGGAATATTTAAGCAAGTCTATGGAAGTGATTTACATACTATATCCCGAATGACGGTTAGAGGACTCAAATTTGTAATATCTTTTCTCACATATTTTTCTTATTCCGTTCTTTTTGACAGTTTGTCGCAGGGAAATACATTAGGCAGGGACATGACAGGATACTTGGGATTGGTGGAGAAAACGATTATATCCATTTTACAGAAAAAAGAAAAGAATCATATGTTGGGAAAAAATTATTTTTAAAATCAGTGGCCTGTTTTCTATGGCCAATATCGTTGATTTATTGTCTGATAACAGGCAGGATGTTTTATGATGAATGGCTAAATCTGGAAATTGTGGCAGGGAAGTAAAGCAGGAAAGGTATAGTAAAATGAAAAGAAAAAGAAGTTTTATATTATCCATTGTGTTGACAATACTGGCAATATTTATTGCATACTGTGAGTTGATATATCTTGTTAAATATGAAATACGCTGTAAATATAATGTCCGGCCTGAAAAAATATGCAGCCAATACCTGGAAAAAACATACGGGAAAAAATTCGTGTTGATAGACAAAATATATATTAATAAGTATAATGATTGTCATGTATGGGGATTTAAGTATAAAGATGAGGAAGGGATAGAATTCTGGGAGTACTATGACTATCCATACGAATATTTTTCCGGTTCGAATGAGTGGTTTTATAATGAAAAAGAATATGGGGAAAATTGCATTTGTGATACTTACTGGCGGACAGTTTTACGGTATGGGGACGAATTTGATTTAGAAACATATGAGGTAGAAAATGAGTATGGTACATGGGCGTATATTTTTCCGTTGGAAGATGAAGAAAAAAATGAACAGCTAGCCCAAATGCTATCTAAGCTTTATATGTATACCTTAAATAACGTGAAGAAAGCATCGCCGCAGGTAATCAGTTGTTACATTCGAGTTCAAGATGATAAGTATAGTTATAGTTATCCAATTAGTGATGACTGGACGAATTTAACGGATGAAGAAGAGGTTTATGATTTCGTTGACGGGCAGATAAAAAAAGCGTGGGAAGTGTGGGAAGAGCGGGTATCACACCGACTTCGTTTTAATCTAAGGTGATGGAAGGGAAAATCAATACAGGAGGTTATCTATGAAACAATTGTGGCCTGTATGCATGCCAGTGATTGTACTTTTTCTGGCTGAAATGATATTAGGAGTGTTAATAAAAAGGAATAAGTATAAATTAAAATTGAAAAAGCAATCTAAAGATATTTTCCTGGCAAAAATAAAAAATTTTCGGGCTATTCCAGGGCGGCCCACACTTTATATTGTGGATGTGGAGTATGAAAAAGATGAAATAAGGCAGAAAAAGCGTATTATTACACATGGAAAATTTGCAAGAAAGTATGAACATGCAGAGGATGTGCAAATAGTCGTAATACCTGAAGCAGATATGGTATTTCTCAATGAAGAATCATGGAAAGAAATTAATACTGCGTTATACTTTCTTTTTTGTGGAATAGCTATCATGCTGGTGCTGCTGATAATAGTGAGTATTTTTGTTCTGGTGGATGAAGTTCTATAAAAGATAATGGAAGCAGGATGATAAGGGGAGAAAATAATGAAGCGTTTTTGGGCAGCAGCGATAGATTTCATATTAAGTTTTATGTTGAATATGGTATTTTTTTGTCTGCTAATTTTCTGCTGGAAGTTATTAAGGGTTTGTGCGGGGGTTGACTGGCAGAATAATGTGGGATTGTCTTGGATAGTATTGTTGTTTTTAGTATCTTTTTTTCTGGTAAGTTTTTCGTATTCAGTAATCTTTGACTATGTTTTTAAGGGAAAAACGCCGGGAAAAATGATAATGGGATGTAGTGTTTATTCGGATATGGATGTAAGAAATTTTAAATGGATTATAAAACATGCATTGTTCAGGTCAGTTGCATCGTTGTTTTATATGATAACAGTGCTATATTATTTTTTTACAAATGAAATGATATATGATAAGGCAATTAGGGATAAAAAATACATAGGTGAAGGGAGGAGTGTTTATTGATGGACATAAGATGTTTAATCAGGTTAGCGCGTGAAAATCCCAGAGCTGGTGCGGCAATCGTATTTTTCTCAACATGCATTATTCCCATAGTCATTGCGGTGATAATGATATCAGTGGGATGGTTATATATAAATACGACGGATATACCCTTTGAGTATTTAAGCAAAGAGTGCTATAACGCAGACGAGCCTGCAAACGTGGATGTGACAAGTTCTATTTTTGGAGGAGAGGGTTATAACTATTGGGCTTATATAGCAGACAGCGAGGAAGAGTATTGCCTGGAATATGGACAATCAGGAATGAGTGATGACATTTACAGGCAGGTAGATTTTAATGATTACATTATGATTATGAGTGTAAACAGACCGCTTGCTGCAATTAGGATTATGAAGGGTTTTCCTGTTTTTGAAGATGAAAAAGTCAGTTCCTACCCACAGTTTGTATTCGGCAGGAAAGAAGAGAAAAATATGGTCTATTATTACAAAATATACCGTACAGACACAGTGTATAAAAGATATGGAAAAGAAGTTGTAAGCAGATTGAAATTATTTAAGGAACCATATGCAGAACGAAATAGCGGTAAAAGTCCTAAACCTGTTCCAATGATTGAATCTTCCGGACCATTTAAAAAATGGAAGTGGGCATTTGATTTGTACAATTCTAATTGATAGCAGAGGAAGGTATAAACAGTATGATAAAAAGATATTTTAGAGTATTAGCAGTTATGATTTTTTTTATGATTTTATTTACAGAAGGATATAAGACATGGGAGTATGGCATTAAAGACAGCACAATAGGACTGGATTTAGGAAACAAATCGCAGCAAGGGGATATGGAAACAAAGGCAGGTCAGTCAGGAGAGAGCAGGGGAAAAATTATTGAGGAAGATAAATATTTTAAAAAAATGTATTTAGGAAATTTCATATACTCTTACGCCATTTATAATGCTGCCGGAGAAATTGTGGAGGAAGGGAAGGGGAAGCAGCCGGTGATAGACTATATAGATGACAGTACAATCCGGCGTCAGATTAGTGCCGGAACAAATGCATTCTGCACGGTTTATTATGATATTGTAAATGACAGATTGTCTGAAACATATATGAATCCCATAGCAGCGGGATATGAGCGGGTAGCATATTTAGATAACAGGGGAGGAGAAATTTTTCTAATCGTTAAAAATATCTTTGATAATGAATTTTATAACGAATTTTCTTTGGATTTTTCTGACATGCTTTTTCCGGTGAAGAAAGCTGAATTTTGGGATGAAGATACTTTGTACATAAAATATTGTTCAGGAGAATCACAGGTAGAAAAAGAGAGAACGTTAAAGATAGAAGAGGAAATACAGGAAAAAGAGGGAACGTTGGAGATAGAAGAAGGACAGGAAAAAGACAGTGAAGAAATAGAAACATCTGAAACAGAAATCGAAGCAGAGGGCTTAGCCATGTCGGGACATGAAGCTCTTATATATGAAATAAATTGGGAAAATATCGTCACGCCTGATATGGAGGAGTATGATATGTCAAGTGAATCTGTAAAAGTGTCGATTCCACAATTTCCAAGTTTTGTAGGATATCCTGTGGAGATTGATTCTGTGCTGGTAGAAGATGTAAGACATCATTGTAAAGATGTGTATGAAATAAGCACTACTTATGAATTGGAGGGGAAGGTTACATATCTGGATGAACAGTACGTCAGTGTTTTGTATCAGGGGTCGATTTACTCTGATACAGGAGCTTCTGATATTGCATGGGGAACCACGATTGATATAAAGACAGGTGAAATACTGTCAATAGAGGATGTGGCGGAACTGCCTGCCGTGTTGGAAAAGCTGGAACAGAAACAGTTTGAGCAGGTAAGGGGCATTACATTCGATTATTATAAGGAATTAAGCGGAGAGGAAATAAACGCGAAAGAAAAATATGAAAATTTCTCTAGGGGTTCCTATGATGAAAACCATTGCCATGATTTTTACCTGAAAGAAGGAAAAATAGGCATCCTGCTTGGAATGCATTCGGCAGTGGGAGGTTATATTATTTTGGAACTTGACAGATAGGTATAAAAAGAAGGGCAGATTATTGTTATACAACCGGACTTTCTGGCAACTTATGACAGAAAATCGCTTATAACAGAGGAAGGGGAAGAAGGTTTTATAAATCCCGCCATCCAGCAGTACAGGATAGAGAATCCCACATATGGATGGGAGAATAATGAGGGAGAAACTTTAAACGGACGTATTACTATTCCATCATTAAACGGCGGCACGCAGTATTTTCTTTACGACTGTACGCAGAGAAACTGGTTAAAAATGTATTCCAGTCTGTGTAATCGATATTTTTTACTGAAACGCTGTAAAAAGAAAGTGCAGGAAGAGATGTCCGTAGAGTGGGGAACAGAAGAAACACAGGCGTTGATGCAGGAAATATATGGCAGATATCAGATAACAAAATTTCTGCCTACAAAATATTATGCAGAAGAAACTACCTATTATCACCCCCCGCAAGACAGAAGTGGATGTGAGATACTCCCGGTGGAAGAGGCATGTCTTATGTTAAGGCAGACGGTAGTTATATCGGAAGATTTATTTGTCACTTATGATAATTACCGCCAGCCGGACTGCGGGAGAAAAAGGAATGGCAGTTACCGTCTGGATAAGGCAGAAATAGAAAATCCAGATTATCGTGTAAAGAATGCCAGGGCGGAGACAATATACGGAATCAGGGATGGGATTCTTTCTGATGAATTGACACAGGAGAGTTATGTAGAGATAGATGTTTATCCGGGATATGATGTAAACGGCTGTAAAAACCTTCCTCAGATGTATTTAACAGAGGATAGCAGGATAATTATGTATTCCATGGGGGAATATTTTCTTCTGGAAAAAATCGATGAGCAGAACGATGGAAATGAAGCGGAAGATTTATCTTCCTGGATAGGACGATATGCTTTTTCTGAAAAGGACAGCGGGTCAGAGCTTCCATTTATGTTCTGGGATTACAGTATAGATATTTATAAAAATGAAATGGGTGATTACTATGCGGATATTATAGTATTCGGCCGTCAGACATGTATAAAGATACGGGCAGAAATTTATGGAAATAATGAAGAGGTCAGTTTTAAGTTTTATGACTGTCTGCCGGGGAACGGAACCTGGAAAGAGAAGGAGCCTGATGAGGAAAATACGCTTTTAAGTTTCCACAGGGATTTGGATACAGGTGACATTTACACATATTGGGGGGCGATAAAGGCGCTGCAATATGAAAACCAGGAGTCCGGGAAAATTTATTTTTGCAGGCAATGAGTAAGGAAATTTGTAATTCATTACAGGAGGATAAACCATGGAGCAGATAACCCACCGAAGGGAAAAATACATAAGTATATTGATTTTGGTTCTGTTTAGTATAGTTCTGTTTATAACGGCAGGCAGTGCCGAAAATAAAAAAGCATGGAAACCTGAAGAAGTTGCAGAGGAAAAGGAAACAGAAAATATTGCTACAACAGAAGCATTGAAAGAAAATGAAACAGAGGCTGATACACAAAAGATATCAGAGGAAACAGAAGAAAATAATAATCTTAAGGCACCGGAAAAAAGTGAAGCAGAAAAAAAGATGTTTACGGTTTATCAGGCTATCAATTCCAATATTTTAGAGGAAAATTTTCTGGAGGAAATCGGAGAAGGATTAAGCAAAGACCAGGTGTTTGACTACGCCGAAGAGGCAAAAACAGAATTTGTTCCTGTGGTCCCGGCAGACAGCCGTATCCCAGAGGGCTTGATTGTCGCGCTGGAAGAGGCATTTTACAACTGTGACAACAGCAGATTAAGAAATATGGAACATTGTTCTTATGATGAAACGTTAAAGGAATTGGGGGCAGAAGGATTCTCTTTAAGTATGGAAGAGGCATATGAGTTATTTCCTAAAATTGAAGAGTACAAGGAGCAGATAGAGGACAAATACCAGGCATATGATTATATTAACGAATTATACGTGGGTGAGACAGGCACATATGGCTGTAACGGCATTTATCATTTTCATTTGACCAAAGAGCAGGATAATTATGCTTTTGCATTTTCTTCGGGAGGTTCGGCGATATGCAATACAGTGCTCATTATGGAACGGATCGGAGATACGTTAGTTGAAAAGGGTATGATTATTACACCGTCTTTTGGGAGAGCAAGAGTAATACAATATGAAGAAAAATTTTATTATATCATCATGGAATTTAACGATACTTTAAAAGATTATAACGGAATCTGCATATATCCGCTGACGAATAATTCATATGCGAAATCTCTGTCTATTAGTTATCTGCCGGAAAAATATATAAAGAAAACGCTTTACAGTTTAAATGACAGTACGGCAGAAAAAATAGATTCGTATCTTAAGGAGATAGAAGGGGAATTTGCGCCGGACAAACAAGTGTTTTATGGTGACGAAAAGAAGGGAGAGTTTATTGAGTATAAAGATTCTTCGATAGACAGAGGTGAGACAGCCTATAAAATGGATATAGCAAACTGTAACTTGCCGGTGTATATCCGAAAAAGTACACATGTC
>CANRJF010000122.1 GCA_947630855.1 uncultured Lachnospiraceae bacterium | reverse complement strand
AGCAGAAGCAGAAGCTGCCAAGGGACAATAAGCCCTGACAGCTTTCTATTATGTCTGGCTATGGTGTGAAAAGTAACCTACGGATAAATTTATAATTGACAAATAAAGCCCCTGCCTTTATAATACTAACTATCAAAAACAGACAAGGCTATGATAAGAACAAGTAGCAGAAAACAGACACATACAGAAAGCAACCGGCTGATGAGAGGTGCATGGAGAGTTTTTTGTGAATACATCTTTGAGCTTCACACCGAATATCGGTTATATGGATTAAATTGATATAAGACTGGTTAGTAGGCTGTGACGTATTGTACACGTTAACGTACAGGGTATTGATAGATACCTGCTAAGGCAGACGGTGAGAATCGTTTGTGAACAAAGGTGGTAACACGGAATGTAATCTTCGTCCTTTACGGATGGAGATTTTTTTATGTACAAAAGCGTATTTTTATCATAAGCTGAAAAATTAAGAAAGCAGAGGATTTATTATGGAATTGTACGATGAATTAATTGCCAGAGGCCTTATCGCCCAGGTGACAGACGAAAAAGAAATCAAAGAAATGATAAACAATGGAAAAGCCGTATTTTACATTGGCTTTGACCCTACGGCAGACAGCCTTCATGTAGGGCATTTTATGGCACTTTGTTTAATGAAACGCCTTCAAATGGCAGGCAACAAGCCCATTGCCCTAATCGGCGGGGGAACCGCCATGATTGGCGACCCTTCCGGCAGGTCAGATATGCGGCAGATGATGACTACGGAAACCATCCAGCACAACGTAGACTGCTTTAAAAAACAGATGAGCCGCTTTATTGATTTTTCCGACGATAAGGCCCTTCTGGTAAACAACGCCGACTGGCTTTTGGACTTAAACTATGTTGATGTTTTACGGGAAGTAGGAACCCACTTTTCCGTAAACCGTATGCTTACCGCAGAATGCTATAAACAGCGTATGGAAAAAGGCTTAAGTTTCCTGGAATTTAACTACATGATTATGCAGAGCTACGATTTTTACGTTTTATACCAGAAATACGGCTGCAATATGGAATTTGGCGGGGACGACCAGTGGAGCAATATGCTTGGAGGAACCGAGTTAATACGGCGTAAACTGGGAAAAGACGCCTATGCCATGACGATTAACCTGCTATTAAATTCTGAAGGAAAGAAAATGGGCAAAACCCAATCCGGTGCCGTATGGCTTGACCCGGAAAAAACATCTCCCTTCGAGTTTTACCAGTACTGGCGGAATGTAGCAGATGATGATGTGTTAAAATGCATAAAAATGCTTACTTTCCTGCCCTTAGAAGAAATCAAGGAAATGGAATCCTGGGAGGGGAGCCAGTTAAACCGTGCCAAAGAAATCCTTGCATTTGAACTTACCAATCTTGTACATGGAGAAGAAGAAGCAAAAAAAGCAGAAGAAAGTGCAAAAGCCCTCTTCGGCGGCGGCAATGCGGCAGACATGCCCACGGCTTCCATTACAAAAGCAGATTTACGTGAAGGTAAAATTGACATTTTAGGACTTCTTGTTTCTGCCTCCTTATGCGCTTCCAGAGGAGAGGCAAGACGCAACGTAGAACAGGGAGGCGTCACTGTAAAAGGGGAAAAAATCACAGACATTCATACTGTTTACACTCCTGAAGAAATAATGGCGGAAGACTTTATTTTAAAGCGTGGGAAAAAGAAATTCTGTAAAATTGTTATGGGAGACTAAAAATAAAAAAAGTAAAAAGATGTCGTTTATAATATATACGACATCTTTTTTTATCTTTTTAATTTATATTTTGTCTTTTGTTATTTATGAATACAGCTTCTTTTTTAAAAATTCCATCACTTTCTCATAATTTTCCGGCTCATGAGGAAAAGTACACCGGCTGCAGTCTTTTAACATCTTTCCCTTTGATTCCCTGAATACAGGAGTTCCGGGACAATCCTCAAACCGGTTCATAGGGCAGTAACAGAACAAACAGTTAAACTCTCCGCTTTTCATTCCCTTATGGCAGGGAAAATACTCACAGTCTGTATTTTTGAAATACTTAAAGCTGTTTTCCATAAATTAAAACCTTCCTATATAAATATGTTTACACATATTTTTCCAATGTCTTTCGTACTGCTCCAACGCCGGCGCACATCTGGGCAAAGTAATCGCAAACCAAATCTGCCAGCCCCACCTCATAAAGATTTACGCCAAAAATCTTCTCATTCTCTAAAATGGGTTTTAAGGATGAGGTATCAACTGTATTCCCCAGCCTGATATTTTCCACATAGGGACGTACCAGGTCAATAAGAGGATCCGGACTTAAAGTAAATACATTGCCCTTATCATCTATACCCATAAGATACCGCAGCCATCCCGCAAATACAAGAGGAATCTTCTTTAAATCAGATACATGCAGCGTATTGGAAGCCTTATACGCTTTGATAGTCTCCCCAAAACGGATTGCCAGCTTCTGAGAGGTATCCGTGGCAATTCTCTGAGGAGTGTCCGGCATAAATGGATTTGGAATACGCACGGTAAGAACCGTATCAATAAATTCTTTCGGGTCTAACACGCCCGGATTTACCACCACAGGAAGTCCTTCCACATAGCCGATTTCCTCCACCAGTTTCTTAAGAACATCATCTTTCATCTCCGCAGAGATTAACTCATATCCTAACAGGCATCCAAACACCGCCAAAGTAGTATGAAGAGGATTTAAACATGTGCAGACCTTCATTTTTTCTACTTTGTCAACGGTTTCTCTGTCCGTAAACATAAGTCCGCCCTTTTCCAACTGAGGTCTTCCATTGGGAAAAGCATCCTCAATCACCAGATATTCACATTCTTCCGCATTAACAAAAGGCGCTACATAAGTATTCTTGGAAGTAATGACAGGTTCTAATTCTTCTACGCCGTCTTTCTTTAAAATTTCCTCCACAGAAGCATCGGGCCTTGGGGTTATTTTATCAATCATTGTCCATGGAAACGATACTTTTGTCTTTTCATTGACATAATCCCTGAATTTTTTGTCCACAAGACCATTTTCCACCCATTTTTCTGCAAATGCATTCATTGCAGCATACAGTTTATCCCCATTGTGAGAGCAGTTATCCATGCTTACCATGGCAATAGGTTTTTCCCCAGCTTCAAAACGGCTGTACAAAAGAGAGGCAACTTTTCCAATATAGCTCATGGGTTTTTTCGGGCCTGCCTTAAAATCTGCTTCTACGGCTGGAAGCAGGGTGCCTTTTCCGTCTACTAAACTGTAACCCTTCTCCGTAATGGTAAAGGAAGCCATCTGAAGGGAATCTTTTCCGAAAATTTCTTTTAATCTGTTATATTCACTTTCATCTTCAGAATCCAGAGCAAGGGATTCAACCACACTGCCTACAACGGTTTTTTCCACGTTTCCGTCTGATTTTAAAGTTACCAGAATAGAATAATCGTCATGGGGACGGTTCATTTTCTCCACGATTTCATAATCGTATCCTTCTGCCACCACCAATCCTTTATCAATTACACCCTGATTTAATAAATTTTGTACCACGTTAGCCTGAAAGGCGCGGAAAATATTACCTGCCCCGAAATGAATCCAAAAAGGATTTTCCATAGTTGCCTTTTTTACTGCTTCCCTGTCAAATTCCGGCAGACTATAACCCTTGTCAAGCCACTGCTGTCTGTCTTTAATTCCTTCATGATTTAATTTCATTTATTTTGCCCCCTTTACAATTGCTTCCCACAAACCATTTAAATAAGTTGCTCCAAGAGCCCTGTCATATAAACCATAACCCGGCATAGCCACCTCATCCCAAATCATTCTGCCATGGTCAGGGCGGATTGGCCCGTTAAAATCAATGTCATAAAGGGCTTTCATAATCTCGTACATATCAAAAGTTCCATCGGAAGAAAGGTGGGCTGCCTCCTCAAAATCTGTGGGGGAATTAAATTTTAAATTCCTTACATGAGCAAAATGTATTCTTCCTTTTAAGGAACGAATCATATCCGGCAAATCATTTTCCAGGTTAGTTCCATAGGAGCCGGAGCAGAATGTCACGCCGTTATGGGGATTGTTTACCATCTCCATCATTCGTAGTATATTTTTCTTATTTATAATTATTCTTGGAAGCCCAAACACGCTCCAGGCCGGGTCATCCGGGTGAATTGCCATGTTAATATCATATTTATCACATACGGGCATTATTTTTTCTAAGAAATATTTCAGATTTTCAAATAATTTTTCATCATCTATATCCTTATACATTTCAAATAATTCTTTTACATGCTCCATACGCTCCGGTTCCCATCCCGGCATCACGGTGCCGTTCATATCCCCTGCAATAGAATCAAACATTTTTTCCGGGTCAAGGGCATCTACTGCCTCCTGGGTATAAGCAAGCACGGTAGAACCATCGGGACGCATCCTGGCAAGTTCCGTCCTTGTCCAGTCAAACACAGGCATAAAATTATAGCATACCAGATGAATATCTTCCTGACCAAGATTTTCAAGAGTTTCAATATAATTATTAATATAAGTATCTCTGTCTGCCCCTCCTGTTTTAATTGCGTCATGGACATTTACGCTTTCAATGCCTGCCACATGAAGTCCTGCTGCCTCAACTTCCTCTTTCATGGCTCTGATTCTTTCCCTGCTCCACACTTCTCCGGGAGAAGTATCATACAATGTAGTAATTACCCCCGTTACCCCCGGAATCTGGCGGATTTGTTTTAATGTAACCGTGTCAAACTCAGAACCATACCATCTCAATGTCATTTCCATAATAAAATACCTAACCTTTCTGCCTAAGCATATCTATGCTGATTATTGATTACCAGCACATTTCTTTTTTGCTATATACTAGTATAAATATTTTTTCCAAAAAAATACATTGACAGGTTTGTTGTATACATTGTAAAAATTGCGATTTGCTATGGTATTTTTGTATACAGAAAACATCTGGTCAAAATTAAATTCTAATGTTAAAATGTAACTATTCATACAGTTTCAAAAATTTGCTATTATACCCAAGAGCCAATTGTGTATGCTCTAAAGTATAAAACCCACACAGGAGGAAAAAACATGCTGTTTAACAAGAAAAAATCTCAGGAATCATTAAAAGAAGCCCCTTTAGGATACTGGGAAGAAAAATCCTACATGATAGCTCTTCCAAAGGATGAATCCCAGGACATGCAAGAGGGAATCTTCGAGAGAATTTCAGCAATCCAGGGTCTGAAAATAAAGGCAAAAAACATGCCTGTTGAAAGTGAAGAACGGCCGGGAAGCATTATATTTGAATACGACGGAGAAGAATATGAAGTCGGTTATTATGTAGGCGAATTCCAATGGTCAGAACTTTTAGGAATGAGAAATTACCTTTTTTCCCAGGAAGAAATCACCAAAATAAAAGCTGCAAGCAAAGGATTAACCCTTTTCATGGAATTTCATGAGGATTGTAAAAAATCCTTTCATCTCCAGCTAAAACTGGCTGTCGCAATGGTACCAAATCTTCTCGCTCTGGTAGACGAAAGCGGAGAAAAAATGATTAGTGCAAAATGGGCGGTTATGGCTGCCGCCTCCGCCGTAACCCCTGGCCCGGAAGACATTTATACCGTCCAGGCAGTATCCGATAAAAAAGGGGAAGTCTGGTTACATACCCACGGCCTTTTAAGATGCCAGATTACAGAATTGGAAATTTTACAATCCGATACGAAAAACTACGACAACCACTATCATTTATTATCCACCTTTGCAAGTTCCCTTATAGATAAAAAAGAACCGTTTATTCCAAAAGAAAACAGTAAATATATCGGTATTTTAATCAACAGACAACCGATAGTAGTCACCTGCGTATCCTGGACAGAAGCCTTAAAAGAATATAAAAAACTGTCTCTCGGTGGGTTAAAGGACAGGCAGCAAGGTCATAACAGCAAGACAAGTCCAATTTTTGTATATAAGAGTGAAGAAGATGAAAAAAACAGAAAACTTTCCAAAGTTTCCGAATACAACTCTCTGTTAGGAGACAATCCCATGTTCTTTATCAGTAACGAAGAAACAGACAGAATGAGAGCCCTGGCAAGAGAAAGATTTCATTATGTAAAAGAACATGCCCAAAATCCAGACAATACAGCGATGATAAAAATCGGCCTTTTAAGAGATGACAACGAAGAAGGTTCCAATGAATTAGAACAAGAACATATCTGGTTTGAACTCCTTGCATTTGAAGGAGATAAATTCAAGGCAAAACTTACTCAGGAACCATACGCAGTAGAAGACATGCACGAGGGAGATGAAGGTGTTTACACCATAGATGATGTCACTGACTGGATAATCTATACCCCAAATTATTCCGTGACTCCCGGCACTGCCTACTTATTATCATAATACACTAAAATACCTTTGGGGTGGCAATTTTATTTCTATACCAGATTTGCCGCCCCAATAATCCCTGCATGATATCCTAAAACAGCACATTTCACAGAAGGCACAAAAGCCATATCTCCTGCAAAACATTTATCCTTAATGTAATCATTCAAAGGTCCTGTCAGCTTTTCTCCCTGATTGCAAATTCCCCCCGACAAAAGCACTACATCCGGCCGGAAAATATTAACAAAATTTACAATAGCCTCCCCAAGATAGGAAATATAATTTTCCACCACTTCAACAGCCGCCTTATCCCCTTCTTCGGCTGCATCAAAAGGTACTTTTCCATTCATCTTAGACAAATCACCGCCACAAAGCTCATTCAGTTTAGAAGAAGGATACTGCTTTGCCATTCTCTTTGCATTCCTTATCAGAGCAGTGGCGGAGGCATAACTTTCCACACATCCCCTGCGGCCGCAGGTACAAAGTTCTCCTCCCATTTTCAAAAGCGTATGGCCAAGTTCTGCCCCTCCCGCATGAGCGCCCTCATAAATCTTTCCGTCTATCACAATTCCGCTTCCCACCCCTGTTCCAAGAGTAATCAAAAGCACATTGGAATTTTCCTTTGCCGCACCTGCTTTTACTTCCCCTAATGCGGCACAGTTAGCATCATTAGAAACTTTTATGGCACATTTAAAATATTTTCCTAACTCCTGGGCTAAGGCAACATTTTTCCAGTGAATATTATTGGAATAAACAATCGTCCCCGTATCCGCATCAATGGTTCCCGGACTCCCTACCCCGATACCCTTAAGTTCATCCTCAGGTATATTCAGCTTTTCCAGCAAACCATTAATTAATACAGCCATATCTTTAATAATCTCCCCATAAGGTCTTTCTGCATGGGTGGGAAGAAAATCCTGCATTAAAATCTTCTGATTCTCATCCACAATTCCTGCTTTAATATTTGTTCCCCCTAAATCAATTCCTGCTCGATACATTTTCATCCTCCACAATCTCATAAGTGTCTGCCAGGGAATGTATGTTTAATCTGTCTTTCAAATCTTTGGCATCCTTAAACTCACCATTAATTATGTCTTTTTTATTTATAGTTACAGTATAAGGTGTCTTTTCTGTAATATGAAAATAGTTATCGCTAAAAATTACATCTGCATCCTCAAAATCCAATTCCACAAAAGCAGCAAATACAGGACAGGAAAGACGAATATAATAGAAATCCTGCTCCTCCGAAACTTCCGCAGAAATCTCCGGTTTTTTCAATTTCAGATATTTATAAGGAAGGAGGGTTTCAATATTTTTCACCACAACACCGTCTTCAAAAACAACCCTTCCTTCAAAAAATAACTGTTCTTCACAGTCCGGCATATTCACCTGTTCCAAAACTTTTTTATCCATCTCCAAAATTTTTTCTGCACTGTACCCCTTACTGCTTCCCTGGGCAGTAACTTTTTCCAGAACCTCACAATCCATATTTTTTAAGAGAATCTCAGCTTTCCAGGTTACCTGCTTTGCAGATTCATTTTCTACATACAAACCAACCTTATTCTCTTTCTCTGCAAGACTTGCAGTCACAGGGGCAAAAAAACTGCATGCCATATAATGCAGGGCTTTCCACCGGCCAAAATAATCAATGGAAGACCAGGATGGAGCCGGCCAGATATCATTTAGCTGCCAGTACAAAGTACCCATACACCTTCCCCGATTCCTGCGCCAATGTTCCACACCATATTTAATAGACATTCCCTGCAAAATCTGGCTAACATATAAAACATCTTTAAATTCAGAAGGGTAACGAAAATTCTCAGAAAGATAATAAAGCATTTTCCCGTTTGCAGAAAGATTTTTCTGATGACTCTCCATTACTCTGGAAAAAATATTCCTGTCGCCAGGAGCCGTAAAAGTCTTTACCGTCTTCATACATGGAAAAGACTGAAAACCAAATTCGGAGCAAAAACGAAAATAATATTTCCGATAATCCGTAAAAGGCTTCTGCCCATGCCACACATCCCAGTAATGGGCATCCCCGTCATTTTCATCATCAGGATTTGCAAAAGAGCCCCCTGAAGAAGGGGAAGAAGGCCAGAAAAAAGTATCCGGATCCACTTTTTTCATAACCTGAGGAATTACCTGTTCAAAAAGCCTGATATAGTCCATCCGCAGATACATGGATTCTTTTTGGAAATCCTCCCAATTGCACCAGCCCGATTCAATCTCATTATTTCCGCACCAAAGCCCCAGACAGGGATGGTGACGCAGCCTTTTTACATTATCTTCTATTTCCTGTCTGCAATTTTCCATAAAATCCTGGGTACAGTCGTATACATTACATGCAAACATTAAATCCTGCCATACAATTAAGCCCATTTTGTCACACATTTCATAAAATTCATCGGAAGGATAATAACCTCCTCCCCATACCCGTATACAATTAAAGTTTGCACGAATACAGCAATCCAAAAGATATTCTATTCTTTTTGGGGTAATGTGGGAATAAATACAATCTTCCGGAATATAATCTGCTCCCATGGCAAAAATTTTCACACCATTTACCATAAAAGAAAATTCTTTTCCCCATGCATCCCTTTCCCTGCTGACAGTCATTGTCCTAAAACCTATGGTCTTCTTCTGGCTTTCTCTTACATTCCCGTCTTTCTCCAAAAGATTTACTATAACCTGATATAAAGGCTGTTTCCCATATCCATTAGGCCACCATAACTTGGGATTTTTCACAAAAAACTCTTTTTTCCATGTCTTTTTATCTCCTAAAATGTCTTTTTCTTCTACTTTAATTTCCCCGGACTCCATATCTTTCAACAGCACCTGAATCTGCTGTTCCTTATCTCCTGATGCCAAATTGGAAAAATCAACCTTCACCTGTAATTTAACATTTCCGTTTTGATGATTTTGACTAAATCTAATATCCTCTATACATCTTCCTGTAATTCCTTCCAGGTATATATCCCGAAAAATTCCTGCATCAGGAAGCTGCGGACCCCAATCCCAGCCAAACATGGAATGGGCTTTTCGAACAAGATGGTTTCCCTTCATGGTTCCATTTGGCACACAGGTAACTTCTTTATGCTCCTCATACTGATAATTTTCTATGTACTTTAACACCGAAGGAAATTCTATCCGTATCATGTTTTTTCCCTGACACAAATAATTTTTCACCGGAATTTTCCAGGTTCTATGCATATTATCCACATGGAACACTTTTTTCTCATTCACATAAATATCCGCAAGAGTATCGATACCAAGGCATACAAGTTCCACTTTCTCTTCTTCCAAAAGACTTTGTTCTACCTGAAATTCTCTTTCAAACACATAATCATTCCAAAACAAATCCCTTACCTGATACTCATTTCTTCCATAATATGGGTCAGGAATTTCCCCTTCACTTAGCAAAACAGATAAGACGGAACCTGGAACGTTTGCTTTGTATTCCCTGTTCCCTCCTGTCTGTTTCATCCTCCAAACTCCATTTAAATTTAACTTTTCCACCTTCTCTACTCCTTTTCCTTGTATTTCCGTTTATTTTTCCCGTATTAATAACAAATGCAATTAATATTCCATAATATAAAGGAAGCAGTACAATTCCTAAAAAATTTCCTACCTGATGAAATTTTATAATATCAACAAAATAATACATACTTATTAAAAAACCTGTGAAAACCGCAAAAAATGATGTTACTTTTCTCTGCGTTTTCTCTTTTTTAAATAAAGCACTGGAAACAAATCCAATTCCAAACACAATCATTAATATTATAAAAAAGCTGGCATCCAGTAAATTACATAAATTCCAATGAACTGCTCCATCCCAAAATCCATAAAAAAAGAAGATTGTCAGTAAGTTAATTCCAAACATTTTTTTGAAAAATGCAACAGATTTTTTTATAAATAATAAAAAATTATCTAAAGTCAAATACCTTGTCATCTTGCTGTGAAGTATTTTCTCTTCTTTTTTTTCATCTTGTTTCTTTCCTAACAATAATTCATCCAAAGAAAAATCAAAATACTCTGCAATTTCCACTAATTTTTTTGTTTCAGGCATAACCTGGTTTAATTCCCATTTTGAAACTGTCTGACGTGTAACCTGAAATTTTTCCGCAATCTGTTCCTGGGTAAAACCTTTTTCCATCCTGCACTGTTTCAGCTTTTCTCCAAAAATCATGCAATCCTTCCTCTCATTTTTCATGCAGTTTTAAATTATATTCTTATTTCTCAAATATCAAGTGTTTAAGACTATTCTGGATAGTTACATTTTAACTTATTTTTTTCTACTTTACAATGTAGTAAATATGATGGAAGCTTAAAAATATATTACAAAAAAAAAATCACACTTTTCATACAGTCATATTTATAAAAGATAAAAATTTTACAATAGACGATAAATAAAAATTGCCACCAATACTCCTACAATACTGGCAATGGTGATTTTTATAGACAACCCAAAAGTAATCACTAAAATGCCTAAATCCAATATAATAGGATTTTGAAAACCAAAACTTTTGCCATAACTAAGCCAGCTTAATCCGGAAATTCCAGATGTTAATTCTCCGATAAAACCTCCCAATACAATTCCTGACAATAATAATAAAAATAATGCCCAATTATTTTTTCCGCTTATTACACTCATAATTTCCTCCCTATTGTAAATTCTTATAATTGTAAAAAAAGAGATTTAAACAAACGTTTAAATCTCTTTTAGAGGCGACAATCGGAATCGAACCGATGATAAGGGTGTTGCAGACCCGTGCCTTACCGCTTGGCTATGTCGCCATAATGACTCCAACGGGAATCGAACCCGTGTTACCGCCGTGAAAGGGCGATGTCTTAACCGCTTGACCATGGAGCCTTACAATTAAATGCAATCTCTTGTCTACAAGCGATTACGTATATTATAATACAAAACTCCCCGAGTAGGACTCGAACCTACGACAGCGCGGTTAACAGCCGCGTGCTCTACCGACTGAGCTAT
>CANRJF010000121.1 GCA_947630855.1 uncultured Lachnospiraceae bacterium | reverse complement strand
AAACGGATGATTACGGTACTGTGCTGAGAACGATAAAAACTTTTCTTATGAAGCCGTTTATGGCGGCAATTGAAAGTAAAGAATTTTCTGAACAATGGTCGGCTCAAAATACAGAGTGGATGTATAGGAGAAAGAAAAATGAAGTGTAAAGTGGTGTGCAATGTTAATATTTAGCGATAAAATAAAACTGCGCCACAGCTCTGGCAGGCTATCGCGCAGCGATTTTGTTCAATGGGGATTTCTTGTGTTAAGTTATGGATATAGTGTAAAGATTTCTGTTTTTGCTATATTTTCTTCTTTGATTTTACATGTATTACGCATTTTGTTACAATAAATATGACAAATCAAAAAATAAACATAATAAGCAATATCAAATATGCTTTTCTGACATCTTTGTTTACCAACAAATAAACTATCCCATACATAAATACCCGATAAATAGCAGGCTGAATAACAAGTGCTAAAATAACCTCTACCCCCAGTCCTCCAAAGGCATATAAGGCAAGGTAGACAAAACTCCAACCACTTATAATTATATCTTTCTTACCTACTGTTGCTTTTGCATCTCTCGGTATTGAGGGGACTGCGTCTCCGGCTTTTATCCAAGCCTGACAGGAACAGAGAATATTGTAATAAAATGCTACAATGGTAAGTATATGTTGGTTTTATAACCCTCCTGCGGTTTGCTTTCTATTTCTATTGTTCCGTGATGTGCTTCCACAATCTGCCGTACCAGAAGAAGCCCTAAACCATGACGGAGATTTAATCCGTCATCGGTACTCTCCATATAATGCGGTTTGTTTTTCAATTCTTCCAGTTTTTGGGCAGAAATGCCAATACCGTTGTCCGCAACGGTTAAAAGCAGGCTGTTTTC
Source organism: uncultured Lachnospiraceae bacterium (assembly GCA_947630855.1). GTDB lineage: Bacteria > Bacillota > Clostridia > Lachnospirales > Lachnospiraceae > Roseburia_B. The sequence goes on along the minus strand of CANRJF010000121.1, from coordinate 10,512 downwards.
GGTTATCTGCAATGCCAAAATAATTGTACAGCCGTCAGGATTGCTGTGGATGCTGTTCTGAACCAGATTGTTGATGGCTCGTGCAATCAATTTTGCATCACATTCTATCATGCTGTTTTCACAGTCGGGAGAAATATTTATCTCTAAAGAATAGAAATCCGGCAAACCGCTGTTTATCAGGTCTATTGCATAGGAACGTAACAGTTTTGAAAGCCTGATTTTTTCTTTCTGCAAAGGCTGCATTTCATATTCAAGCCTTGACACAAGATTCAAGTCCTGTACTAAATCTTTTATCTTGATACTTTGCCGGGATATAATGGCAGCCTGTTCTTTAATCCGGCTGTCTGCATCTTTGTCATTCACAATTCTTTCTGCATATCCCATAATCATAGACAGCGGAGTGCGGATGTCGTGGGATACGCCGCTAATCCAATTTGCCCTGGCGGCATTCTGGCGGTTGATGATATTGGATGCTTTATTGATACTGCCAGCTATTTCTGCCAGTTCCCCATTTAAGTTCAGGTTTATGCTTTTCCCTTCCGATAAGGCGGCAATGGAGGAGATAATGGGTTCCGTATTTTTGCTGATTTTTGCTTTGGAATGGGAATAGGCAAGAAACAGGACAGCTAAGTCAAATACAGCGATACCAGGAAAAAAGAGCAGAATTTTGCGAAGCATATCAATGGGATAGTAGTTGCTGGTAATTTTCATATAGCTGTTTTTAGGATAACCTATTACCAACAAGCCATTTTCGTCACTCCATACAAATACGGGATAATCTTTCAAGTATCCTTTAGAAAACATTGCAATATCCTGTATGGTATATTCCGTGGGAAGTTCCTCCGGTAAATTTACTGTCCAGTTACAGGAGCCTTCTGTATTCAAATACATTGCCCATAAAGAATTGGCTGTTAATATGGTTTCTGCTTCATCCGTTATGCCATCGGCAGATGAAGCTTCTGCGATTTCCCTAAGCATATCCTGTGGAGAGGCACTTCCAAAGTTTCTTGAAATGGCATTATAAAATGTAAAGGCAAATGCGGCGATGTTTACTGCAACAAGAACTAAAATAAGTCCAATAAAAGACAGTAAGTATTTGGAAATATATTTACTGAATACTTTCATGGCTTCACTTCCTTACATTTAATTTATAACCAAGACCTTTCATGGTGATAAGTGACACAGGTTTTGAAGGGTCGGTTTCGATTTTCTCCCGTATGCGCCGGATATGGGCATTCAGGCTGTTTTCATATCCAAAAGGGTTATCACCCCATAATGCCTCGCATAAAGCATCAATGCTTACAATTCTTCCTTCACTGCGGGATAGTGTTTCCAACAATGTGTGTTCCTTTGCGGTAAGGGAAATTATCGTTCCATTTTTATTGACTTCGGCACGGCTGAAATCTATCGTGCAGCCATCCAGCTCTAATAAGGGGGAATCCGCTTTGTAACATCGGCGTAAAACTGCATGGACACGAAGTAACAGCTCCTGAGGCAAAAAAGGTTTTACCACATAATCATCTGCTCCAAGCCCTAAGCCTGCCAGTTTATCGGCAGCTTCATCTTTTGCTGTGAGAAATATAATTGGAATATCTGTAAATGTGCGCAAATCCTTCATAAGGGAAAATCCGTCTCCGTCCGGCAGCATGACATCAAGGATTGCAAGGTCGGGTTTTTCCTGCCGGGCAGAAGAAAGCCCTGTTTCAACAGTACCTGCTTCCACGATATTAAAAAATCCGTCATCTGCTAAAATGTCAGCTACCAGTTTACGCAGTTCCGGCTCATCATCAACCAACAAAATTTTTTTTGAATGTAAAAATGAATGTTCCATTTGCCTGTTCCTTTTTTGAATTTTATTTTGCAGACTATGGGCAGAGGCTGGAAAAACCTTCGTGTTCCAAATACCTGACTCTGCCCTTTACGGACATTATAGCATAGCGGAGGGTTTTTCGGAATCCTGGGGCGAAAAAGTAAGGTAAAAGTAAGGACAGGGGAAAGTTAATGTCAGTTTGGAGGTGTATGATTTAGAAAAAAGAAAGGAGTGTTTTTATGGATTATATTATTACAACGGAACGGTTGACAAAGAAATATAAGAATTTTATTTCGGTCAACGAGGTTTCCATGCACATTAGGAAAGGCAGCATTTACGGCTTCTTAGGGCCGAACGGGGCGGGAAAATCTACCACAATGAAGATGCTGTTAGGTTTGACATCGCCTACAATGGGAAGTTTCCAGATTGACGGAGGGCATTTTCCAGAGGAGAGGATTAGCATTTTGAAGAAAGTGGGTTCCTTTATTGAATCTCCGTCTTTTTATGCCAATCTGACAGGCAGGGAAAACCTTGACATTATCCGCAGGATTCTGGAGCTTTCGGAGAGTGCGGTGGATGATGCATTGGAGTTAGTTGGTTTGACAGAGTTTGGCAATTGGCTTGCAAAAAAATATTCGTTAGGCATGAAACAGCGTCTTGGGCTTGCAGGAGCTTTGATTGGGCGTCCGCCAATTCTGATTTTAGACGAACCTACCAATGGCCTTGACCCTTCCGGCATTCATGAAATCCGTAATCTGATAAAATCATTGCCGGGACTTTACGATTGTACCGTCCTGATATCTTCTCATATGCTGTCGGAAATAGAACTGATAGCGGATGATATTGGTATTCTTAATCATGGCAGGCTGCTGTTTGAGGGGGGGCTTGATGAGCTTAGGAAAAATGCGGTGCAGGAAGGCTTTGCGGCGGATAATAAAATTAGTTCCGTTAATTTGGAGGAAATGTTTCTTTCCATGATTGATAAGGATAACGCAGCCAGAAAGCAGAGGGCAGCGTTATGAATACACTTATCATTGAACTGCGGAAAGAAAAAAGGACTGGTGTTATTCCGCTGTTAGTATCAGTCGGCGTCCTGGGGGCAGCCTATGCCTTTGTCAATTTTATTGTGCGGGGAGATACATTGCTGAACCTTCCGCTGGCTCCTATGGATGTCCTTTTAACACAGCTTTACGGAATGATTATAGTTTTAAATATGTTTGGTATTGTTGCAGCAGCCTGTATGGTTTACAGCATGGAATTTAAAGGAACTGCCATTAAAAAGATGTATATGCTGCCAGCCAGCGTTCCAAAAATGTATCTGTGCAAATTTCTGATTTTAACGGTATTGATTTTAGCAGCGATTGTGATGCAGAATTTGGCTTTGCTGAAAATCGGTCTCAGTGACTTGCCGAAAGGTACTTTTGAAATGGACACTTTGCTTAAGTTTACAGCATATTCCTTTATTACTTCTATGCCCGTATTATCATTTATGGTTTTGGTTTCTTCACGTTTTGAAAATATGTGGATGCCTCTTGGGATTGGGGTTGCCGGATTCTTAAGTGGAATGGGTTTGGCAAACGGGGATATGGGTGTGTTGCTGGCTCATCCATTTGTTGTAATGCTAAAGCCTGCCGTTGCAATGAGCGCACAGCCTGACAATAAAATAGCTATGGTATCTCTGGCAGAAACATTTCTGTTTTTAGGAACGGGCTTGTGGATGGCAAAACATTTACGTTATGAATAGGAGGAATTTGAGTGAATTTTATAGATTTATTGAAGATTGAGTTTAAAAAGGTGAAGCGGTCAAAAATTGTTCCTTTGATATTTACTGCGCCTTTGTTGGTAGTAATATCGGGAGTTGCTAATTTAAGCAGTTATTTTACGCCGGAATATACAAACCCCTGGTCTGCAATGTTTATCCAGAGTGCATTGCTGTATGCTTATTATTTACTGCCGTTTTCCATGATTGTTGTATGCGTAATGATTGCAGGGCGTGAAACACAGAATAATGGTATTTTAAAAATGCTGGCATTGCCGGTCAGCCGTTATGCCTTATCTTTGGCAAAATTTTTTGTTCTGGCATTTTATCTGTTTATGGAAATGGTTGTGTTTCTTATTGTGTTTTTGATTTCCGGCGTTATTGCTGTACGAGGGGCAGGAATCACAGAAGCTCTGCCGCTGTTTTATCTTGTGAAGTGGTGCGCAGGATTATTTCTTACGATGCTGCCCTGCATAGCGGTTATGTGGGCAATTACGGTGATGTTTGATAAAACACTGCTTTCCCTGGGGCTTAATCTGTTTCTTGTTATTCCCGGCGTTTTAATAGCCAGTACACCGTTTTGGATTGTATATCCATACTGTTACAGTGGTTATCTGGTATCTTGTTCGCTGCATGATTTTACGGCGGAAGGCTCTGGCACGGCATTTTCAGTGTTTCCGTTTCTGCCATGTGCAATAGTGGTTTTTATATTGGCTCTATTGCTGGCTGTCAGAAAATTTGGAAAGAGAGAAATCTGATATATAATTTTTATCAGCAGGAAGGTCAGTCACGGTTTTCCTGCTGATTTTTTAGAGGAACATATCCGAACAGGCTGAATATCCAGTTCGTCTAAAAATTTGGTACCCCAATTACACATGGTTTCCAACACAGGAATAATGCTCTGCCCAAATGGGGTAAGTGAGTATAATGTTTTCGGTGGTTTTTCAGGGATAACTTCCCTGAGTATCATTCCACATTCCTCTAAGTCATGTAACTGTTGTGACAGCATTTTTGGTGTTGCTTTTGGGATTAATCGCTGCAATTCCATGTAGTGCAGAGGTTTTTCTATCAGATGCCAGAGTATGAGGGGCTTATATTTTCCGCCGATTAGAAGCAAGGTGGCTTCGACGGGGCAGTTAAACTGGTTTTTTGAGTATTTCATTATTTGTTTCAACTCCTTTTAATAGCTACCCTTTTGGGAAGTATCTATCCAAAAAGTGCAGTCTTGCAAAACAGGTATATCCTGCTAAAATAAGGTCAACGGTTAATTAACACGTTCAGTATATAACAGAAAGAGAGGATTTACTACCATGAATTTTATTGAAATTGCAAAGAAGCGTTACTCTGTCCGCAGTTATAAGGACAAAAAGGTGGAGGAAGAAAAGCTGCAAAAGATTTTGGAAGCTGCTCATGTAGCTCCCACAGCGGCAAATCTCCAGCCTGTCCGTTTGCTTGTTGTCCAAAGCAGGGAAGGGCTTGAAAAGATAGGCAAGGGAGCGAATATTTACGGTGCGCCGCTTGCAATCATTGTCTGCGCAGACCATGGCAAAGCTTGGGTGCGTCCGTTTGACAAAAAACAGACCGGAGATATAGACGCTTCTATTTTGACAGACCACATGATGCTGCAGGCAACGGAATTAGGTTTGGGTTCTGTTTGGATTTGTTATTTTGAGCCGGATGTGATACAAAAAGAGTTCGAGTTGCCGGATAGCCTGGAACCAATTAATATTTTAGCGGTCGGATATTCAAATGAAGAAGCTGCTGATTCGGAACGTCATGCACAGATGCGTATTCCGTTGGAAGAATTGGTTTTCTATGAAACGGTGTAGATTATATATAAAATCTTCTACATCAAGGTTAAACGGACACATAAAAGTGGAGAGGACTGCCTTGCATGAATCCTCTCCATACATCTTCATCATATCCAATATATTTATCTGCTGTATCATTTTACCAAAGCTCCTAACAATTTTTTAATATCTTCGCCTTTTACATCTTCGGAGTCAACATGGCGGAGAGGGTAATTCACGGCTGTCTGGGCAGACTGTTCAAGAGTAGTAATAAATGCTTCAGCTTTTTTTGTGTCATCAATGACAATATTGTGGAAAATACTTTCTGTTGCCATAAACTCACTCCTTTCCTAGTCGTAATGTTATTATCATAAAATAGTTTGTGTAAAAAAGTGTTTCCCAAAATCATACAATTCATCTGGACATATATCTTGTCCATCAGGCCATACAACCGTATAACCATCCGTAGTAACACATTTAAAATATTCAAAAGACCGCAGTTTACTATACCATTCACCCTTGATATACGGTTCAACATCAAAGCATTTTTTTTCACCATTGTCAAACGTTACCATTATCTGATATTCACAGATTGCTTCTACCTGAATTGCAGTTGGCCTTAACATAATAAACACCATTCTATATATCTTTCTTTGAAATGATTAAATACTTAATCTTTACATAAGAATATCATAAAATCCTTAACAAATAAAGGAAATGTATCTTTTTGCAAAAAAATCTCCTTACAGTTTCCCTTGTATTATATTTTCCCATAGGATATTATAAAATCTGATAATGAAAAACAAGGACAACAAAATCTCACAACAAATTTTAACACAAATATGGTACTTTTTAAATGATTGTAATGCAGTATTGCCGGATTTACTCATTCATTTTTTCTCATTATAAAGTAAAATCAAATGACTGCAAGCAGTCACTTGGCTCATTGCTCGCAGGAATAAAGGAGAACATCCATGAAACATAAAGCATTAAATCTGCTGTTTTTGGCTAATCACATTTTGCTTATTTTCTATATGTGCTGGCAGGCCAATAACAGCGCACAATTAAAAATTGAAAGCGTTACTCCCTTACTGGTTGTCTCGCTTTTACTGACAGATATTACATACATCAGCTCCTGCAATATCAGGGCAAACAACGTCATTTCTCTGTTTTGCGGAGTTCTGATATTAGATTGCTGGTATATGTTGCTGCTGTTAGATACACGGTATATTGCCAACTTCCTTTTTACCGTGATAAGCCCTGTCATGTGGTATGCATTTATCAAATTCCTTCTTCTGTTTTTATTTCAGGGCAGCAAATATAAGTTCCGAAAAACGGTTAATATAATTCTCCTGATTACCTGTATAGGTACGCTCACAGGATTATGTATATCAAACAGAGCATTTGCCGGTATGTATGGAATCCAGTTGTTTGCCAGCATGTCCTGCCTGCTGTTTATTGTAGTTTGTTACAGACAACGGGTTGCTTTTGTATTAAAAAGCGAATGGAAATACATTGTAATTTCTGCAGCAATCGTAACCATATCTTTCCTCATATATTACCTTGCAACCGCAGACATTGCATATCACATTTCAAATTTCGGCGTATATCTGCCAGTGCTTTTATTCTTTATAAGTGTTCATGGAATAGTGCAAAAAGAACACAACGCGCTTCCGTTCTTTGCGATATTTAGCCGAAAGCAGTTTATTTTTATTATTTCCGCAATATTGTCCGTTATCGGAACAGCCGTCCTTATCCTGGGCGGTGGATATGAAGAACTGCTAATTTCAATTAATATACTGTTTGCATCCTTCTATCTCTGCAACATTGTATTGGCTCAAAATCTGAAAAACAAAACCGGAAGCATCACGAAAGAAAGTGAATATCATGCTGCTTTGCGGCAGTTAGAGCAGGAGGAAATTCTGAAATCTGATTTTGCTGATTTTTTGCATGATGATATACTGCAGGATTTGCTTGCCATAAAAAATATGATGAATAAAGCCCATCGTCCCGATATACAGGATATGATTATTGAAACATTGGATGGATTGAATACGCACATCCGTCAGCAAATGCAGGATTACCATCCGATTATTTTGAAAAACCTGACAGAAAAGGAAAACTACCAGAACTTAATCGAAGCAGTCACGCTGTCTTTCCCTTATAGAAATATCGCCGTCTCCTTCGATTGCCCGGACTCCTTATTTTTAGTTGAACCATACAATGTGCTGGTATACCGCCTGCTGAAAGAACTTCTTATGAATGTATATAAGCATTCAGACGGAAACCGGGCATGGATTACTCTTTCCCAGGAAAAAGGTATGATAGAGCTGTGTGTCAGCGATAACGGAACAGCTATTTTAGAGAATATCATTTCTTCCGATGAAACAGCGCACAAAGGCATTGCTTCCATGAGAGAACAGGTCAGCCGTATAGGCGGAACAATATCATTTTCTAACAATATACCCGGCGGAATCCATGTTAAGATAGTGATTCCCATGAAAGGAGATGTTTCATATCAATATTTTATTAGTTGATGACCACGCACTTTTTGCCGCAAGCCTGTCCATTGCTTTAGAAGAATACAAAGAAATTGAACATTTGTATCTGGCGCAGGATATTAAACACCTGGATATACTTGCTTCCGAAAAAAATATAGACATTATTCTCATGGATATTAACCTTGGAAATTTGAGCAATACGGACGGATTAGAATTGGCAGCAAAGATTATAAAAACCAATCCGAAAGTGAAAATAATCATCCTTACAGGATATGATTTACCGGTATACAGGCATGAAGCAAAGAAAATCGGAGTGAGCGGTTTTCTGAATAAAAACATCAGCCCGGATGACCTAATCGAATCGTTAATCCGTGTATCCCATGGAAAAACGTGTTTTCCGTCAGAAAACAATGAGATAATCATTGAAGAACTGACAAGCATGGAAAAGAATATATTGGGGTTTATTTGCAAAGGAATGAAACGAAAAAATATAGCAAAAGAATTATATATAAGTGAAAGGACGTTATCTAATCACTTGCAGCACATATTTGAAAAGCTGGATGTTTCCTCAACGGTTGAGGCGGTAACCAAAGCCATACAGCTTGGCTATATTTCCCCTATACAGTAACATAACATTTGCTGCTAACCAATAAATCCCGATTTCCATTATTCCGCCGCAGGTATTTGTTCTTTTCTCTTTCTTCATAGTGCCGCCTGCTCCAGGAATAAGAAGATTAAATTTTATAACCGGCACCCGGTTTTTGATTGTTATAATAAGATATGCAAAAAAGATACAAGAACTTGATAAGTGCAAAAAGGTAATACAACTACGGAGGTACAGTCATGAAATTGCTATTGGTAGAGGATGATATGGAGATAAGCCAGATGCTTAAGGATTATCTGGAGGCGGAGAACTATGAGGTGGTTTGTGCCGTTGACGGAAAAGAAGCCTGTGAAAAATTTGACCAGGATTCCTACATTCTTGTTTTGCTGGATTTGATGATTCCCAAAATCAACGGAATGGAAGTCATGGAGCATATTCGGCAGGGAAGCACGGTTCCGATTATTATTGTGTCTGCAAAAGACACAGATGCAGATAAGGCATTAGGGTTGGGACTTGGAGCAGATGATTATATTACAAAACCGTTTTCGGTGACAGAGGTATTAGCCAGAATTAAGGCAAATATCAGAAGAAGCACTCAATATTCAAAACCGGCGGAGCCGGAAAATGAGACATTGGCAATTGGAGATTTGGTTATGAATCTGACAGATTATACCGTAACAAAAAGGGATGAAAAGATAGATTTGACAGCAAAAGAGTATGAAATCCTGAAATTACTCCTTCAAAATCCAAAAAAGGTATATACCAAAGCGCAGATTTATTCCCTAATCTGGAATGACGCATATCTGGGTGATGAGAATGCGGTCAATGTCCATATCAGCAGGTTAAGGAATAAAATTGAGGATAATCCCAGAACGCCTAAGTATGTTATTACTGTTTGGGGGATTGGGTATAAATTAGGAGATTTATCATGAGTGACGCAGTCATTATTTTATTCCTGTCTGTTGGTATTGCAGTTCTCATGGGAGTTGTCTGCTATCAGCAGTTTGTTTTTAGAAAAGGGATACAGAGCAAATTAAAGAAAATCAGCCGGAAGTTAGAAGAAATTCAGGATACGAACAGCGATGAGAATGTTATGGTCTTTACGGAAAATAAGGTTCTTATGGATTTGGCAGGACAGATTAACCGCCTGTTGGAGAATCAGAGGAAAATCAAGGCGGATAACCGGCGCGCCCAGATTTCCTCAAAGAAAATGTTATCCAATATATCCCATGATATCAAGACGCCTATGACAGTTATTTTAGGTTATCTGGAAATTATGGGTCAAAACGGCCGTGGGGATTATGAAATGCTTTTGAAAGTGGAGCAGAAGGCCAGGAGAGTTATGGAGCTTATAAATCAGTTTTTTACACTGGCAAAACTGGAAGCAGGAGATACGGAGATTGAAATTACAAAGATAGATGTATGTGAGACATGCCGGGAAAATGTGCTGGATTTTTATGAGCTGCTGTCTCAGAAGGAATTTCAGGTAGAGATTGATATTCCTCCGAAGGAGGTTTTTGTTTATGGAAACAAGGAGGCATTGCAGCGGATTTTATTTAATCTTATATCCAATGTTGTACGGTATGGCTTTGACGGGAAATATATGGGAATGTTTTTAAGGGAGGATGAAAAATATATTTATATTGATGTGGTGGATAAGGGAAAGGGGATAGATAAGGCGTTTGCACAAAGTGTGTTTGAGAGGTTATTTACCATGGAAGATTCCAGAAACCGCAGGATACAGGGAAATGGTCTGGGACTGACGATTGCACAGAATCTGGCTCGTCAGCTTGGAGGGGAGATTAGTCTTGATAGTGAGCCGAATGTAAAAACCACATTTACCGTAAAACTGCGGAAATTTTTCTGTTAAATTTTCAGAAAACACAGCATACCCTTATGCCATCCGGCAAAAGAAAGGAAGTAACTGTTTTCAGGACAGCCTCAAACACTTGCTGTTTGAGGCGTAAGAATATGATTCAGGCGTGCAAAAATGCCATCGCGAAGCGATTTTCATGCATTTTTGCATTGTATCTGTGAAGGTACTGAAC
>CANRJF010000120.1 GCA_947630855.1 uncultured Lachnospiraceae bacterium | reverse complement strand
AGGAATATATCAGGGAGGATGCCGCCAGGGAGGCAGCAAAAATGGTAGAAGAGAGGACAAAAACAGTAGTCGAAGAGAAAGAGAAAGCAGTCAAAGAGGTAATCAAAGAGGCAGCCAAGGAGAGAGAAAAGGCTGTGGAAGAAGCGACAAAAAGGGAACAGGAAAAAACCAGAGAGCAGGAACGGCGGGCGGAACAGGCAGAAGCTGAAGTAAGGCGTTTGCAGGAAGAACTGAAGAGGATAACCGCCCACAAAGTTGTTTAATCACAACTTTGTGGGGTAAGGTCAGGGCTTCTCCTTTTTTACTGCCATAATATAGAAAATCATTTAACAGGATATTTCCTTATATGCATATTATAGTTTCCTTGTTTTTTCTAAATAACTTATTTCTTTAAGTGGTAGCTTTGTAATATCTGCAATTTCTTCAAGAGTATCTTTTCCCCTGATAATCAGACGGAGGGCGAATTCCTTTGTCGTTTCTAATGCTGTTTCATTCCGCATTTCTTCTAACATCCGGCACATAGCCAACACTCCTTCCTTCTCCTGTTTAAAATAGCGTACCCTGTCAGCTAATATCTGATAATTCATATCGGCTGGGTCTGTGCATGAAAAATCATGCATGAGTCTTCCAAGGGTGGTTTCATCCTTAATCTGAGAATTTACATAGATGATATGGGCATCATCCTCAAATGTATTTCCGGTTTCTTCTACAAAACGGTTGATATGGTAAAGCGGAAGCCCGGCCTTCAAAATGTCGTTTTCAGTGATAAAGATGATAAATGATTCCGGCAGATTTTCATATTCATCTCCTGGCTCCGTGACGTTCGCATCAATCAGGCTGGAATGGTATCTTGCCCGTCTTGGGACTGCGCCCCGGTCACTACGCTGGACTTCAATATTGAATGTAGTCCCTGTGCTGTCAACTGCGAATATATCAAGCCTTGCGGAACGCCCTTGAAGGTTCTTCATGTTATATTGGGAATGCACTTCGGTTACTTTGAGGTCATCTTTACTTAATATGATATGCAGTAACAGCTCCACACATTCAATATCTTCAAATACCTTAGTTAAAAAATCATCATCCAATAACCGGAAGTTTTTCAGACGCTTTAGATCTTCTTCATGTTTCCGACTGTATTGTAATCCGTTGGCGATATCCATTGAATCACCAGTCCTTTCCTGATCTGAAAGAGATATGGCAGGCATTTCTCTGGTAGTATGACTGTTAAAAGAGGTTTTCATCGTCAAAATGTTCCATAACATCTTCTACCCTGCAGTGCAGGATGTTACAGAGCTTGTCTATCGTATTCACTTCCACATTTTTGTTATGCCTTAACCTGTCAAGCTGAGAGCGGTTTATATTGTAATGAGTGTACAGGTCATACTGCGTCAATCCCTTTTCCTTCATGGTTTCCCAAAGTCGGTCATATGTTATCATCTTTTCCCGCCTTTATTCAAATACTGCTTGTCTTGCTTCTATTATCCATGTAAAATTATTGAAACAATAGTGTTCGCATAATGACACTATAAATACATGGAAAAGAAAGGGAGAAAAAATGTTTATTTCATGCTTTTTATTGTATTGGCAGGCATGATTCAATATGGCAGGGGGAAATATCCAGAATGGAAAGAAGCACATTCCGGGATGCCAGATGTAGTGAGCAGCATATCTGTGAATAATGACCACCATCTGGAGGTCGTTGCAAACAGTGGCAGGATAGATGATAAGGAGGAGTTTGCTCAGGAGCTTATCCATATGTGCCAGGACAATTCTTTTCATTCGATCCGGTTCTCAATAGATATAAATGATTATCCGTCAGGACTGGATATTACAGTGTATTTGAACCGTAAGGCTGTGGAAAAAGGGAAGCCTGTCTGTGAGATTGAATTTTCTGCAGATGATTTTAATAAAGGTTATGATATAAAGAATGATGCGGACAAGTTCCATCTATATCTGGATGGAAAGGAAATAGAATTTTATTGATCTGGTAATAAGCGATGGGGCGTGAAAAATAGACATGGACATAAGGCGGTGATGCATTTACGTTTCAGTAAAAGCGGAAATCCGGAGATTGAAAGGGCATATGCGACACATTATGTGGATTTGGGCCGGGTGGAACAGCTAAAAAAAGAGAGGCAGGAAAAGGCGGATGTTTTAAAGGAAATGAAGAGAAGCGATGGGGAACAGCCGGATTATTTTTCTATTAAGCCGACAGAGACGGCACGGGATAAAATGAGAAAGTATTTAAAGAAGAAATTTGATGAGGTGCATCGGATTGTAAGAGAAAATACAGATGACAGTATATTTTCAAAGGTTGATTTGGAGCATTCTTAAATGTTGGATAAAGGGAAGCAAACAGCAGGAAGGATTCTTTATCAGGGGTATTCTTCCTGCTGTTCATGTGTTGGTATGCTGGGATAGTTAAGAGGATAACCGCCCATAAAGTTGGTTAATCACAACTTTGTGGACAGGGTTCCCTATATCTTCAAATCCAAATTGGCTCCAACCTGTGTCTTCCCTTTTTCAGTGGATTTGCCCCCATCATCTTTCTGAGCGGCTTCGATAATGGTCTGAATATCTGTATCATTGAGATAAATCGTACCATCTTTGGACGCAGCTATTTTTTCATCTATAAGCTGCTCCACTTTATTATCGGCTGATTTTTCTTCCAACGTTTCCTCTAAATCTTCCTTTTTTTCTTCTGCTTTTTCTTTCGTCTTTTCAATCAGCTTTTCAGAATTTTTTCGTCTTTCTTCCCGAAGCTTGTCGCTCATATTCAGCATAAAATCATTTCTGACAAGAGCAATTTGATGGTATTTTCCATTTTCATCTATATAATCATGTTTAAATACCACACTCCATCCACTGGCATTCATAACACTGTCCAGCATATTCACCGCTGATTCAACACCTTTTATCAGTTCCTTCATTTCTTTTTCCTGCTCCGGGTCATTCTGCATTTTTTCCAAAAGCTGTGGATTAATCGTCAAAGTTTTTCCCCTTTTGGCAGTTGAAAAAGTATTTCCCACCTTAAGTTCCACACTGGGAACAAGTTTTGCCAGTTCATTCACATAATCTGCTGTGCTTTTTGCTTTACTGCCCCCTGCTGTTTCTTTCGTCTTCCTGCTGTCTGCCGCACTGCTTGCCGCTATACTCTGTGCCGCATAGCTGCCGTAATTCTGGTTTCCGCTAATTTCCATCGCCATAATTTTGCCCTCCATATTTAAATGGTTATCTATTCCTACGCTTTGAAATCTATTCCGCCCAGCGTTCCGTCAAGCTGGTCTAAAATACTTGTGTCAAAAGCATTTTCCAGCTCCCATTTGTTCCCTTGATACATCTGTCAGCTTCCTCCTTTGAGTGGAACGGAACACCGTCCTCATTATAATACATCTTCTGTGAAAACAGCTTATTCATCAGGGAATACCCTGCTACAAGCAATCACTTGGCTCGTTGCTCGCGGGAATAAATCTGCTTTCCTATATCTTCAAATCCAGATTTCCGCCAACCTGTGTCTGCTCTTTTACATGAGTTTCTCCTGCATCATCTTCTTTTGCAGCTTCAATAAGTGTTCGGATATCTGTGTCATTCAGATAAATCATTCCGTCTTTGGATGAAGCCATTTTTTCTTCTATAAGCTGCTCCGCCTTGTGATAGGCTGATTTTTCCTCTGTCTTTACTGTTTCTTTTTCTTCCAGCGTTTCCTCTAAATTTTCCTTTTTCTCCGTTGCCTTTTCTTTTGTCTTTTCAATCAGCTTTTCAGAATTTTTCTGTCTTTCTTCCCGAAGCTTGTCGCTCATATTCAGCATAAAATCATTTCTAACATAAGCAATGGCACAATATTTTCCATTTTCATCTATATAACTATGACGATATACAACAGTCCAGCCACTGGCTTTATTAATACCGTCCATCAATTTTGTCATTGCTTCAACGCCTTTAATCATTTCTTTTGTTTCTTTTTCCTGTTTTGGGTCATTCTGCATCTTTTTCAAAAGCTGTGGACTGATTGTCAAAGTTTTACCGCTTTTGACTGTCTGGAAGGAATTTCCAACCTTAAACTCAACGCTGGGAGCAAGTTTTTCCAGTTCATTCATATAATCTGCTGTACTTTTTGACTTACTGCTTCCTGCTGTTTCTTGTGTCTTCCTGCTGCCTGCCGCACTGTTTTCCATCATGCTTTGCGCTGCATAGCTGCCGTAACTTGGGTTTACGCTAATCTCCATTGCCATAATTGTGTCCTCCATGATAATAAATTCATTTGAAATCCGTTTCACTTACGCGCTGTACTTATAAAAATTTAAGTTTTTGTCATTTTATATATCGGTCAATTACCGTTGATTGTTAATAACGATTAATGTATTATTTTTATTCATTCCTCATCCTAAAGATTTCAGATTCCTGCGGTATTCTGCCATCTCCTCCTCACTTACCGTATCTATAACATACTGCAGCTCACTGACCACGGCATCCCTCTCCTTCGGTAGATAAGCCGTGACCGGATAAAAGTTTGAACTGGAATTGGCAAAAAGATGTGTACGTATCTGTAAATTCCTGATAAACACCTGTAATTCCTGTAATCGTTCCTTCTCCCCGGCAGGGATGAACATGCCCTCCTGTTCCATGCGGTACAGTTCCGTATCAGGGAACAGCGTAAGAGAATCCACCGAAATAAAATACGGATTTAACTGGCTAAACAGCTTTGCACTGTTCACCGCATTTTTGTATCCACCGCCCTTCCCCGCAAGCCCGGTCATGTAAACAAAATAATACTCAATTCCCGACTCATCCAGCTTGCGGCATTGCTTTAGAATGTCGGCCGCTGCGTATCCCTTCCCCGTCAGTGCAAGCGTATCGTCATCCCCACTCTCCGTTCCGATACTCAGACCGTTAATTCCCATTGCCCGCAGTTTCCTAAGCTGCCATACCTCCTTGTTTCTGATATCCCTGATGCTTGCAAACATAGCCATTGTCTGGCACTTGATAAGGTAATCCCTCACCGTAAGTGCCCGTAATTTCAGATTTTCATAGCTCATGGCAAATGGATTTGCGCCCGTCCAGAAAATGCGTCTTGCATATGGCTGATAGCTTTTTATCTCGGCCAGGTCTTCCTCAAACTCTTCCAGTGAGGACATGCAGAAGCATTCATCTTTATAAAGACTGCAAAAACGGCATTTCCCATACGTACAGCCGGAAGTTGCCTGAATAATAACGGAATGGGCCTCATAAGGCGGTCTCCAGGTTCTTCCCGTAAAATGCATCGTAAAACACCTCCCTACAAATGACGGACGCTTTCGCGGTAACGCCTCAGTTCATCCTCGCCCACATTCTTTATGACATTATCAAGAAAGGCCAGGAGTTTTTCTTTGTCCCTGGGCAAAGTCTCCTGCATCTGGAACGCATTGGACGCCCCAAGAGCCGCAAAGATAACAGGAATTTCCAGAGCCTCCACCAGCGTCCGAACTTCCCTGTATTTCTCCGTTTCCCTTTCCTCTTTCCAGTTTCCATGCCGGATTTCCTGATAAAGCTCTGAATCAGGATAAATTGTCAGCATATTTGCGCCTATTAACAAAGGGTGGAGCTTGTTGCATACGGCAGCGGTGGCTTTCGCACCGATTTCCCCACGCCCTGCACCGGATATGCCCGTCAAATAAAAAAAGCTATAACGAATGCCCGCCTGCTCCAGCCTTTTGCACTGCTCTAAAATGTCAGCCGCAAAATAGCCTTTATTCATAAATTTCAGTGCCTCATCATCCGCCGTTTCTATACCAATTGTCAGCCTGTCATACCCGGCTTCATGTAAAGCTGTAAGCTCCCCGTCTGATTTTTGGGTAACATCCGTCACCCTCGCAAAACTGCCAATCGTCTCCATTCTCGGAAAAAATTTGTGTATCAGTTCTGCGATTTCCATCAGCCGGTCATATTTCAATACAAATGGATTTGCCCCGGTAAGAAAAGTCCGGGCGGGTTTTCTCCCTATAAAGGGACGGTACATTTTCTGCGCCTCCTTCAAATCTGCCTCTATGTCCTCCAATGGAGACATCCTAAACTTAAATGGCAAGTCAGTATAAAGTGTACAGAATTTACATCTGTGATGCGTGCAGCCTGCCGTGACTTCCAAAAGCAGGGAAGACGCTTCATAGGGCGGCCTCCATATAGTTCCTGTGTAGTGCATCATTCATTCCTCCTCATATTTTTACTCAATAGACATTCATCTTTTGTGATTAAATTACCTCTAAAATTCCATAGCATCAAGTACTGTCTTTTTATGTTGACAGTACCATTTTTTATACTAACTATCAAAAACAAACGTATCTTGATTTTCCCCTGACACCGGAATATACTGTTGGGGAAGAGGTGGAATGAAATGGCTGAAAATAAATTCAATGATAAAGAGGTAATTGCCCGATGCGAACCCATGAGCAGGCTGCAGTCCGTAATCGCCGGCAAATGGAAAATCCTGATTTTATGGTATATATCCTTTTACAAAGTCCAGCGGTTCGGGGAACTGATGCGCCGCCTTGACGGCATTACACAGTCCACGCTGACCAAACAGCTCCGGGAGCTGGAAAGGGACGGGTTTATCCACAGGGAGATTTACAGGGAAATCCCGCCGAAAGTGGAATATTCACTGACTGAATTGGGGGAAAGTTTTATCCCCGTCCTGGAGACAATGATGGCATGGAGCGAAACATACCTTTGCCCGGATTATCAGAATCCTTATGGGAAATCAAAAACCCCGCGGGAATAAACCTTATAAAACAATTCTATAAATATCTGCTGTTTCATTTTCAAAAGAAAAGCTTCGTTCATATACACCGCCATTCTTTTGTATGACTTTTATTGACGCTGTATTTTCTTTTTCAACAGAAATATGAAGCTCTTTCATTTCTGCTTCTTTAGCCACTTGGAGCAGCTGATATAACATTTCTGTTGCATATCCTTTTTTTCTTTCAGATGGGCATACACTGTATCCGCAATTTCCAAGATCTTTCAAAAATTCATTCAGCGTATGCCTTAAATCAATAATTCCGATTATCTTTTTGTCACACTCTCTGATTGCGAAAAAGGTATCTGTAACTACCCAATTTTCATTTACCGTTTTTGGATTGGTATTCAGTGTGACAGAGGACAGCCACTCCTCATAGTTTTCTGTTTTGTCAAAAAGCTCGCTTCCGTAGATAATTTTTTCTCCATGCTGAAAATGCTCTTTGCGATATTCAAGTGCCCTTTCCTTTAGTTCTAAGGTTGGTCTTACCAAAACAATATCATTTTTCATGTTGAACCTCCTCCGGCAATAAAAGTTTTTTTATTTCATACATTATTTGAGCAGGAATATCATTATCCATTTTCATCAACCTGCTGTACATTCGTACTCCTTGATATGCAAATATAATTACATTGAAAATAGATTCCGGGTTTACACGGTTAAATTCTTTCGTGCCTATTCCATAGTTGATAAGTTCTACCCACGTTGATTTTGAAATTTCATACTGCTTTTTTACAGAATTATCCTCTTTGGAAATTGCTGGATTACTATAAAACTCACAGATTGCAAGGCTAAAAGAATTTTCGTAATCAATCATTTCACTTGCATATCTTGAAAGAAGTTCCTCTAAAATAGTGGCAGCCGGAATGTGCTGCTCAATTTTGGTAAATACTTCATCTCTCTGCTTATCAGAAAAAGCATTAACTATTTCCAAAAAAATCTGTTCGGTGCTTTCATAATGACGATACAGACCTCCACGACTAAGCCCTGTTAATTGGCAAATATCTTTCATAGTAACCTCTTTAAATCCCTTTTTTGCAAACAGTTGATATGCTTTTTCCCGAATGTCCTGTTTTGTCTTTTCTCCTTTCAAGCTCATATTATCACCTCTTTTCTTTTGCAACACCCGTGTCGCTTTCTATTATGCGTCATCTGTGTCGCTTTGTCAAGAGGAACTATTTCTGTGGCATAAAATAAGCAGGAAATAAACCTATACCGGCTTTATCCCCTGCTGCTTTCCATATCGAAATACAAAAAACTCCTTTGTCACTTAATTCTTTACAAACCAATTTGTCAAATATTTTAAAGAGTTCATCCCGCCGTCCTCTTTACTGATTTTCTGATACTCTGTATATGCACTGCTATCCATTGTCCTCATCATATCAACTGCGTCTGTCGTATAGACCATGTTACTTCCATGACCCAGATAATTGCCTCTTTTTACACCATAATCCATATTCTCATTATTGTTATTTACAGACTTATCATAATGTTTGATTTCACTCTGAAATGCAGCGTTTCTTGCTTCCATTGCGTCCTGCTCTTCCTGCGTCATGTAGGTATCAAGCTGCCCTTTTCTGCTTTCTATAAGCTTTGCCATTCCGTCCCCGGAAAACTCCACAATTACATCATCACCATACTTTGAACGAACGTCTTTCATTGCCTGCAAGGTTTCTTCTCTGCTCATTTTATCCATTATCTTATTGCCTTTTTCATCAGTAGTATTAAACTCATAACGGGCAAGTTTAGTTTTCCCTTTTCCATTTGAACCATAATTTTTTAACTGCTCTGTCCCCTTGTAAAACTGTTCATAACTGTTATTAACATTAATTAACATTATATAATCCTCCATTTCTCTATGTTTTCATCATCAAGTATTGCTATATCCATATTTTCCACTCATAATCTGTTATATCTCTGCTTAATTCATCGGCAAAAATTTTGTACTTTTTAGCGAAATGTCGCAAAAGGCCGTTTAAATGTCACGAAAGGATTTTCTTTTTTACCACGCAAAATACTGTCTGCATTCTGCTTCACTTTCTTTATCCTTATGCTTAAAATGGCACTTCTCCCTCATCCATAGATACGGGGCTGGCACTTTGGACGTTTTTCCTATGACTAATATAAATATACGGCCTGGGAAACATTTTCCCAAACCGTACATTTTTAGGGGATTTTTGATTTCCTATTCCTTTTTTATAAAAGGCAGGATTTATTTTGACAGCAAATACAGTTTTTGTTTTTACTTATAGATTTTATTATGATATTTCCTTAGAAACCAGACTTTGTATCCCCCTACAAACACAAGTATAATCCGCCGGAAATCAGCCAGCAATACGCACATCGCACATGATTATTCGTATTGAATATTCCATAAATTAAGCAGGGGCGATTATACCCGTGAGCCAAATGTGTATGCTCTGGAGTATAAATCTCATCTTTCACACACTGAGGTGAAAAAATTTTATAAAATTTCAGTTTTCAAATAATGATATTTATAGGATTTAATAACTGTTATATTTTGTTATAGAAATCTCGTCAAACCCTTAAAAATACGAAACTTTTCACAGGTGTCCTTTCCATTACATCTTGTATCGTGTTATATCGTTCTACCCCTGTTTATGACCGCTGATAAGGGAAAAAATGAGGGAAAGAAAATCTGGTAAATGGCAGTTGGAACTGGATAAGATGCTTTAATACATTTATAATTAGGACTTGACCAATAATATAAGGGAATGTATAATTGAGAAAAAGTTTTAGGAGGATTTTGCATGTTAAGTGTTATTGTAATGGAGAATTTTCCATAGATGATATTAGCATGGCTGTATGGTCGTGCTATTTTTATGTCTTTTGAAGTATATAGGATAAAGGAATAGAATAGGAAGGTTAATGAAAAATGGAACGAATTATAAAATCAATGGAGAATAAGTATCTTCTTCCGTCGCTGGAGTTGGTGCAAGAGGTTTTTACGGAATATGACAGTCCAAAAGAGGGCAAAGTTGTAAGAAAATTAGTGGAAGAAATCAGAGCAAAAAAATATTATATGCCTGAACTGGAGCTTGTCATGGTCAATGAAAATGATGAGGTTATTGGATATGCTATGTTTTCACGCTTTCATATTGAGGGAAGGTATGAAAATGAATTGTTGATACTTACGCCGGTTGCTGTAAAAACACAATTACAAAGACAACATATTTCCAAGAACATATTGGAATATGGATTTGATGTGGCAAAGCGGCTTGGATTTAAAGCAATTCTTGTTGAAGGTAACCCTCGTAATTACAATAATCGAGGGTTTCAATCAAGCTACAAATTCGGCATAGAGGCAGGACCGAAAATAAAGTTGCCGAATCCCGATTGTTTAATGATTAAGGAACTGGAAAAAGGAGCTTTAGATAGAATGAGCGGATTAGTTGATTATTCGTTTTACGAAGCACTTCACGAAGGATAATGCCTAACGAGAAGAAGGGGCGATTATCCCGCCCCTTTATCTTTGCTTTGGTATGAGTGATTGGCACAGAAATAGCCGCTCTCCCTCAATAACAAGGTAAGCGGCTATGGCTGTATACTTATGAAATTGGTCTAATCGTCTATCGATAGCTCGTGGAGCATCTACTGCCAGCAGGTGCCCTTTTTATAAATTGCTGTTAGAACTCCGGTTCCATTAATCCATATGTGTTGCCATTTCTCTTATAAACTACATTCACTTCCTCTGTCTCCGCATTGCAGAATACAAAGAAACTATGCCCTAACAATTCCATCTGTACACAAGCATCTTCAGGATACATGGGCTTCATATCAAACTTCTTAGTTCTAATAATGCGGATTTCATCATCCCCATCACTTTCCTTCTCAATAAACTCCTTACGGAAAT
Organism: uncultured Lachnospiraceae bacterium; assembly: GCA_947630855.1. Taxonomy (GTDB): domain Bacteria; phylum Bacillota; class Clostridia; order Lachnospirales; family Lachnospiraceae; genus Roseburia_B. Next base: position 759 of record CANRJF010000120.1, on the reverse strand, counting down.
TAGAAACATTCTGCTCTTTGCTGATAATCTTTTTCTTATACTTTTTCAGTTGTCTCTCAATGACTTCTTCCACTAAGTCAATGGAAACATACATATCATTGCTCACCTGTTCAGAACGAATTATATTTCCCTTAACCGGTATGGTAACCTCTATCTTCTGCCTCTCTTTCTCTACGCTTAGCGTAACTTGTACATCTGTTTCCGGCATAAAGTATTTCTCCAGCTTCCCCAGCTTGTCATTTACTGCCGCTTTCAAACCTTCGGTAAGCTCAATATTTCTACCCGTAATCATAATATGCATGATGTTCAGCCCCTTTCCTTTGCTAATGTATGTACCAATTATATCACATCTGTATATAATTTCAAGAAAATTTCCCGAAACTGAACCATAAAAATATTGCTTTGCCTGTCTGCTTCCGCTATAATACCTGTATGCCAAAGTTCAGGCACTAAGGAGGAAACACCCTTCGGGTATACCTGTATGCCATACTACCGGCACTAAGGAGGAAACAAAGAAACTATGAAACGTCATACCGCACTTATTACCGGCGCTTCCCGGGGCATCGGACATGCCGCCGCGCATATCCTTGCACAAAACGGTTACGATTTAATTTTAAACTGCTTTCACTCAAAAAAACAATTGGATGATTTTGCTGCGGTTCTGAGAAAAGACTATGGGATTCAGGTTCTTACCTGCTGCGGCGATATCGGGGATTATGATTTTGTCTGCCGGCTGTTTTCCCAAATATCCGGCTTCTG
>CANRJF010000119.1 GCA_947630855.1 uncultured Lachnospiraceae bacterium | reverse complement strand
ATTTCGGGGGTTGAAGGCAAGCTGCTTTGGAAAAGAGTTTCCGGAAGGGAGCGCTAATTTGATTCTTGTTCCCGGGGCGGGAGATAATGCCTTTGCATGGTATGCGTTATATGATAACAGAAAAGGGGGAGAATGAAATTGAGACGTTTTGAATATAATGCTATTTATATGGGTCATGGCGCTTTGAACATAATTGATGTATGGGGTGAGGATAGTAAGTTTATGGGGGAAATAGTTATAGATGCAGGTTCAAATCAGGATGCTTTGAGAATGGCGGATGAACATGCAAATAGTTTAATAGAAAATGTTATGGAAAAATGCGGCACAGAACAGTTGACTATATGCCTGACGCATTTGGATCAAGACCATTATTCTTATATCGTTACATTGCTTAAAACCTTGATTAAAGATGAAAAGCTTGATATTATTGATAAAATTTACATAGGAGGCATTGGTCTTTACGACAGTTTCCATGATATAGGTTCTATACAGAATATTACGAGGTATGTAGCAGATAAAGCGCGACCTTTATATAATGTGTTAGAAAAGATTGAATTTCAATGCGAATCGGAATCTAAAGTGGTATATTTGGGGAATGGGATTGTAAAGGAGGAGACGGGAGAAAAATACATATATCCATGTTTAATTTGGGGTGGGGGATGGATTAACTTGTATGTTCTTTTTAGCAGTATTGCTTTTTCGATAGATAAGAATACAAATCCAAACTCGGCGAATTTTGCATTGACAGTAAGAGGAACAGAAGATGACAAGTGGGAAGGAATATGGTTTACAGGGGACAGTACAGGACGGACCTTTAAGCTTTTAGGGCAAAATAAAGAATTGTGTAATAAAATCCATGAGTTATTCAGGGGTTGCAGCTATGTTTTTATGACGGTGCCACATCATGGTTCTATTAATACGCTGTGTGAAGACGAATTTGCAGTACCTGAGTATGAAAGAGCCTCTGGAATAAGTTATATCAGTCCAGATTTGAAAACTTTGCTAAATGATACAATAGGCAGACCACCGGCTTTCATACTAAGCGCTGCTGCGAATGATGATTATAAACATCCATCAGGACAGGCTATGAAAATTTATGGTAAATTAGCTGCATTTGATCGGTTTCAAACAGAATATGAACGATATCGGGTATTTTGTGATAAAAACGAAGAATGCGCATATCTGTATGAAGCTGATGAAGCTGATGAAATATCTTATACGCAGTTTATTGAGGGACAATGGGTAAAAGCAACCTGCTATTTTTATGAGAATGATTTTCATGCAGATAATTACTGTCATAAATGGGATGACCCTTACGTGAATAGAACATAATTTTAGGAGGAGCACATGTCGTTTGACGGATATATAAAAGAACTGGATATCAAGCTGGGAAAAATGTTTTATCAAAAAAAGGACGCAATCGGAATTACACAAAATGATTCCCTTTTAGGCGATATCAAGCTGATAAAGTATGACAATGCATCCGGCAGCATTACCGGACAGGCAGATGTATCAGACAGTGCATACAAGGCTTATGCCTGGATGGCAGGAAAACTGGATTTAAGCGGCACATCCAAAGAGAATGCTTTTGAAATGGCGGCGGCGCTTCCGGGCGTATCTGTTCAACTGGGCAATGCCCTCTTCCAGGCGCAAAAAGGCGCATTACATTTGTACAATCAAAAAGAGGAACTGGATTTTTCAGACATAGAGATTTATACCTCCGGTTCCAAGGTGGAACTGAACGGTACGTTATCCCTGGCGGGGGCGGCCTATGAGGCTTCACTGTTTTTTATTCCCTTTGAGCAGGAGAAAATAACTCCTGTGAAAGTGGTATTTTCGTCGAAGGATAAGAAAGTAAGCTGTCTCGAATTTTTGACGGGGCTTTGCGGAGCGGTGGCGGATATCAGCAGCCAGCTTCCGTCATGGGCGGCTTATCAGGATATTTTGGAATTGGAGGGCATCACTTTCCTGGTGGATTCGGAGTCGTTAAAGAAGAAAACGAAAAACGGCCTGGTCTGCTGCAATGCGGCCTTAAACGTTGCCTGTTCGGTAGAATTGGCGTTTGACATGACGGGGCTTCCGGTTAAAAGTGAATGGTTTTCGTGGAAAAAACTTGCCATGTCTGTCCAGTTTGAGCCCTCTTCGTCAAAGAAGATATGGGTCAGCGGAGTGTCGGGACAATTTTCTGTCCTGGGCATTGACCTGAATGTGCAGGCAGTGGTGCCTTATTTTTCTATGGAGGTGGAAACAGATAAGCTGTCAGGCACATCCATCAATAAGCTGCTGGAAAAATTTTCTTTAAAAACGCCTTCCATGCTGGAAGGCATGGAGCTTAAACGGATATATCTTTTATTGAAATTTGAAGAGAAGCAATATTACGCCTCTGTATCGGTAGGCAGGGCAAAACAGGATAGTCTGCCGGGGCATCCAAAACTCCTTATGGTGCAGGAAAATATGGGGGAAGATGGAAGCAGCAGCATCAATCTTCGGGATGCTTCATTGAACATCAGCAGTCTGGGAGATAAGACAAATGTGCTGGTAAGAGTCTGTATGGATGTTATAAAGGGGGATGCCACAGCCTGCCAGTTTATGTTTGAGGGGAAGTGGACGGATTCTGCAGTGCATTTAAAAGGCAGGCTTATGCGGATGAATGCATCTTTGACAGAGTTATATAACAGCTTTTTCGGTGTGCAGATTACTACGGAACTTCCCACAGTCCAGGTGAAAGGGCTGACAGTGGAAGCTGTGGTGGATAAAGGCAGCGTGTCGGTGGAATCCTTAGAAGGAAGCGTCTCTGTCAGTGTTACAGATAAAGATGTAATCGGACAGACGATTGAAATTGCACAGGCAAAGCTGGCTTGTGACAAAGACAGTTTTATGGTGGAAGGAAGTTTTCGATTCGGCACATATTTTACCATAGGCGCAGAGTACTATCGGTCTGATAAGGAATTAAAATGGAAATTCTTTCTGGAACTGGATAAGATTAAGATAGAAGTCAGCTACGACAAGGGCAAAAAAATAGTCAGCGGAACAATTGTCAATGATTATACCCTTGGAGATATGCTGGATTTCCTGCTGGGGCTGTTAAATCCCTCAGAGAGTTTTGACAGGACAGGCGCATGGTCATTTTTGAATGATATCAGCATTAAAAACACAAAAGTCAGCTACAACGTGGGCACACAGGAGTTTTCATTTACAATTACGCCGTCAGTAAGCCGTTCTTTTATTGAGTTAAGCGCCCTTACAGTGAAGATGGGCAGTACGGGGGTAAAACTTCAGATTCAGGGAACTTTTATGGAACAGGAGTATGGGGAAAAAAATCCTCTTGAGTTTTCGCCCAACGCTCCCGTTTCTGTGCAGGGCTGTGGGATTTTTGTAAATTACCTTCTTTTTGGGACAGGCATCAGGTCGGAACAACTGACAGGCACAGATGTGGTAAAAGATATGGAGTCGCTGCAGAAACAGTTTTCCAGGGACACGAAAATTTCGGAACTAAAGCTGGATGAGAACGCGGGGAGCATGTTTGCAGTTGAAACGGAGATTGCGGACGTGGTGAGGGTACAGCTTTTGTATCTGGAGGATTATACATATTGCGGCGGACGCTTTGAACTCTACGGCGACAATGCCGGCGCCTTAAAGGGTCTTTGCGCGGAACTGTCCTATTCCAGAGTGAAAGGGGCGCTGGGCGTATTCTCCGGAAAATTTAAGCCGTCAGAATCCATGCGGCGTATTCCCCTTGGCGCCATGATTTTTTATGTGGGAAACATTGAGGCACAGATATACAGCAACGGGGATTTTTATTTGGATTTCGGATATCCGTACGAAAAAGATTTCAGCCGCTCCTTTGCCTTCCAGTATGGAATTTTTAACGGAAGCGGGGGAGTATATCTGAAAAAGATATCGGCTGCCCAGGCGGGAAGCCTTCCTGATTTGCCCCAGAGGTATTTTACCAATGTTTTAAGTATGGGAATCGGCATGAAACTCCGGCTTGGCTATGACTATAACGGAAAGGTTTTTAAGGCGCAGGCCGCGCTTGTCATGCAGGGCTTTTTTGAGGGGCTCTATGCGAGAAAGCAGCCTAAGAAAAATACGGATAATGAGTATTATAAACTTGCCGCCGGTGTGATGTTCACAGGAACCATACAGGGCAAAGTGGATTTCGGGATTATAGGCGCCGCAGTTAATATTTATGTGAATGCCGCCATGAATCTTACCATATCCTCTGATAAGCCGTTAGAAGCAGACATCCGGTTTGAGGTTAAGGCGCAGGCATCGGTTAAAGTGGTATTTGTAAGGGTGAAGTTTTCGTTTTCGTTATCCACAAAAATGCATTTTTCTTTTGCTTCTAAAAATGTTTTACAGGAGCAGGCGTATGCTTATCCCAGGGGACTGTCCGCTTCCTGTATGCAGGCCCAGGGAATATCTTCTGCTGATATAATAGAAATCAACTGCCAGATGATTCCTGTTATCACAAGGTATGCAGACAGGCCCACGGCGGCAGTGATGCTTGTGCTGGAACCGTCAGCATTTGCAAGCATGGCAGACCGTCTGATGCAGGTACTTAATGCCAACAACGCACTGGAAATCTGCGGCATGGAATTATTTGCAGGCAGGCGGATTGCGGAAACTCCTGAGGAGATTTATGATATATTGGAAAAAAATTTCATATTCAAAATCAGTGAGCCGAAAGAAAACGCAGAAGATTCCAGCGGCGTGCTGATGCCCCTGCCGGAGCAGGTCACATTGATTATGGAGAAGCATTACAGATATGGGTCTGTGGATACTTCTGTCAGAGTGCTGGAGGAGTACGAGATGATGGATGAAAGCTATAAAGAATTGGTGGAGGGATATTATGAGGATACTCTTTCCGGTTCGGAACGGGAAACGGAGGATTCGGAAAATCCCCGGAGCGTTCAGTCTTATCTTTTTACGGACTTTTTTGACATGTTATTTAAGGCGATTCGCGCACAGAAGGAGAGCGATGAACTTTGCGGCCGCGTTTTTGATATACAGGGGCTTTCTTCCCAGCAATATGAAAATATGCAGGGTATAATGAACAGGTTTGTGCTTGGCGGCAGAAGGGGGCCAAAAAAGACGGGGATTAACGGCGTTACAGGAATGTTTCGGATAGCAGGCAGCCAGATTGAGTTTGTGCTGGATGAAGACATTAACCAATATGTTTTCTCTCTGCAGAAAGGGGAGCATATGCCAAAATGGCTTTGTTTTGCAGACCAAAAGGAGTCGCTTATAGTGTCTATGACTCCGGCTGACATGGAAAGCCAGCTCCCGGCAGAAGAGCTTCCTGCCCGTATATTTGATATGGAACCGGAGATTCTGCCCTTTTACGATACGGTAAAGGAGGATGCCATATACCCGTCCTTATCCCTGTGTGCATCCGGCTGTTATTTTCAGGCGTCAAACAGTATGGAAACCGGTAAAAAATACATTGCGTCTGTAAATGAATGGGGATATGCCGGCCTGTTTTCCCTTGTGATTGAAAAAGCAGGTGGTTCTCCCTCTCTATACAGGATTAAGGATTATAGGAATGTCAGGCATTTGGCTGATTGGATCAATAAGGCGGGAGAAATTACCGGGACATCATGCATTTACGGAAAAGATGGGGAGTACAGCGAGTTTGGCCCAAAGGAGCAGAATATTATATGCCTGAAAAATATTGCTTCCGGCTCACAGGGAAAGAAGACTTATGCAGAAATGTCACAGATAAAGGAGCTGCTTTCCATGTTTTTGGATTCTTTTGAATCGGCGGGGGAATATTTTTTGTATTTCCCTTCAAATGCCAGACTGCCGGATGATGACAGCTTTGAGATATGGTTTGCATTAAAATTTGGAAATGGAGATGGAAGGGAATATCAGGACTGGTATAATGGAATTTATGCACAGGAGGATAAAATTTCGGTAGAGCCAAAGCAGAAGGAAAGGCTGCAGCAAGTTACCGAACAGGGAACGGTTCAGGTGAAGGTTCATGTTAAGGCGGACGGTCTGAAAGATAGTGAACAAAGGCTTAAGGATTTGTATTCCGGTCTGGCGGCAGAGCTTATAGATAAAAACGGAAAGGCGCTTACCCATGAGACGCCGTCCTATTTTGAAAAACAGGACGATAATGGTGTATTTTATGTACTGCCGTTTCCGTATGTTAAGGCGCTCACCCATGATGTGAAAGACATTTACAAGGGGGTGCCGGGCAGGGAAAGCTACCGCCTCAGGCTGTTCTGGACGGATATTCTGGGAAACCGTATGGAAACCGGCAAGATAGTGGAATTTTCTCCCAAGTACCATGATCGTCTCATGGGGCTGGAGGAGTATCCGTCACTGGGACTTTCGGCTTCTCTGTGTGAAAATAAGATCAGGATTCAATGGGAACCGGTGAAAAATACTGCCTTAAGCGATGAAGAAAAAGAGCGGCTCAGGTACGGTTACAATCAGCTTATGGCAGATGATGTGAAACTTTCCGTGTCGGCGGAGGGGTTTGGTATTTCTTCCACACTGGACAAAAGCCGTTTTACAGGATTTCTTAAATCCGTGGTGGAGAATGGAAGCTCAGAAGGGCTTGTGTATGATATCCCGGTAACAGTGGAAGAAAATGTGATGAAAATCTTGTCTGCGGACGTTGACATCCAGATAACCAGACAGCCGGAACTTTGCGAGAAGGGGTATAACGGCATTGACATACAAACGTACACCACAAAGCTTACGATACAAAAAAGCAGTGACAGCAGAGTGGAGCTGCTTTTTGGAGCCGGAGGCGCCTGCCTGCTTGCAGGAGTCAAAGATTCTGCGGCACAAATCGGGGAAAAATATTATTTTAGGGCAGCGGCGCTGCCTACGGTAAGCGGAGAATATACCGGAGCCAATGGAGATAAGGTACAGCTTGCCGGGAGAAATCTGGAAGAAATTTTACAGCAATTTCTGGATGATTTTGCCCAGTTGACATCCCCGGATATCCTTTTGCGTTTAGCGTTGGATAAGAAGGGCATTACGGAACTTGAAAAGATTAATGTGCTTTACCAAAATGCTGTGGAGGCCGTGTCGAAACTTGTAAAGCCTTTGTGTTCCTATCCGGACAAAGATATAGATGCCAGTCAGATAGAACAGTATGTCAAGGCATTTTTTATGGGGCATCTTGCCCTTGAACCAAAAAGCATTCTGTTTGGCCAGGCTAAAATTACAGGGCAGACTGCTGACGGAAATTTGAGTCTGCGGGGTATTGTGGGCGATGGGGACGGGTTTACTACAAATCTGGGCCTTTCAAAAAATAGCAATACTTTTTGCTTTGCATTAAAGGCAGAGGAGAGCTGCCGGGAAGAAGAACTGCAGTTTAAGACCCGGTATGTGTATGACGGGAAGAACTCTAAACTGCTTACTCCCGATAATCCTTCCGCTCCTGTTTACAGTATGCCTTTTAAAGGCACAAACCATATTGCCCCCGCCTTTGAAGGTATTCCCAGGGCGCCTATTGTTACAAGTGTATACCGAAGTGAAACAGCGGTGGAAATTGACCTGCGTGTCTGTATGGCTTCGGAAGATAAACTGCTTTTGGGGATTGGAGATACAAAGAGTATGCAGTCTTTTGGCAAAGAGCAGATTTATACAATGGAACAGTACCGTTTAAAGAGCAGAGAATATCTGAAAGGGACGGACATTGAGGATTATACGAATTTAATCCGCCTTATGGAGAGTTATGTCAGTGCGGTAAAGGAATTTGTCTTTACGACGAAACAGGTGTCCTGCTATGAATTGTCCTTGCAGGACAAAGGGGAGAGCGGATACAGAAAATTAGGATGCAGCAAGGAAATTAAGGATGCCCGGGTTTTCGTATCCTCTGATTTTAAGGAATGGACACAGATGCAGTGGCAGACGGACGGTTACACGGCAAAGAATATAAATCTGACGGAAGGAGGATTTTGTTTAAGAATCATAACACAAGGGGCGCAGGAGGCGAAAATCAGTCTTCAGGCGGCCAGACAGAAGCAGTTTGTGGAAGGAAGCGGATATGCAGTTTCTCCTGAGCATATTCTGTGTACTCCACAGGCAGTTATTTAGATGAAGGATAGGAGGATAAAGACATGAAAGCACAAGTCCAAAAATGGATTGAACTCATTAAAAAAGAGGGAATCGGCAAAAAGGGGTTTCATGAGCTGGATTTTTCCCGGGAGGAACACAGGGAATGTTTTTGCGGGATATTTGGCGGCAGAGAGCATATGGAGAAGGAATATCCGAAACTGTATGCCCTGATGCTTAAGACGGCAGAAGGACAAAACAGCCGGACAGATGATGAAGATACGGGTTCTTTGCAGGATCTGCCTATTATTAACAGTGCCTATTCCAATAAGGATAAAACAGGGGCTTCGGGCATTGTATGTCTGACAAGTCCGGCAAAGTCTTTATTTCAGTATGTATTGTTAAGTCAGGATGGAGAAATTGTTCAAATTAAATTTGATACGGAAAAAAATGTGCAGATGCAGCAGACGCTCTGTGAAATAGATACGAACCAACTGCCGTCTTTAGATAAAGATATTCTCTGTATTTATACTGTCGGGTGGGTGGAACAGACAGGAAATCTCAAGGCAAATGTATGTCTGCAGGAACACATAAAACCGGCAGAAAATTTTATTGACAACATAGAGGTGGTTCATCCCTGCTATTTTTATGGCAACAAAATGAGCAGTTTGCCGGCAGTAATGGAAGATGCCAATACCCAGCAGCCGCTTTGTCCGCCTGCCAGCGTGAAAATCAGAAGCGGCCCGGTTGTGGCGGCATATGCAAGGTCTGGTTCAAGTACGGATATTATAGATTATAATTATCCGGAGAAAAGAGTAGGGAACAAGGATAATGAGGTCTTTCTGGATGTACGGGGAGAGGTAGTTTTGTCTGCGGGATATGAGTATGATAAACTTGAGGAACTGGTGATGACGCTGGAAGTTACGGGAGACGGACAAAAGAGCGGTGACGGCGCGATACGATATGCGGCATCAGTTAAAGACGGGGTACATATCTATTCTTTTTCCGAAAAGGGGAAAAAAGGATTCCGCTTTGCTTTTCCCACAGATTGGAAGGCGGCGATACCCGATAGTTCCATGGCCGGAAGTAAACATTTCTATCTGGAGGCAACTGTTAAGTTTCTATGCAAGGATTACGGACAGCCCATTGAGTTCTCTATTTCCAGTACATTGCCCAGAAAAACCAATGTGGCCAGAGTGCCGGCAATCCAGTTAAAATGGGGCTGCCTTGGCAAAGATGCGCTGGTGGAGATGGCAGACGGCAGCAGTAAAAAAGTAAGCGAAATCCTCATAGGGGATTGTGTGAGAAATGCAGACGGCACTGACAGCATGGTAGAGGATATATTGACAGGCACGGAAGAAGAGCTTATATACCTGAAAGTACAAGGGTATGACTCTATGGTCGGCGCTTCCATGAACCATCCTTTTATGACGCCGGAGGGAAGCATTTTTGCAGGCCATGTGGACCCTTCCACCAGGCTTAAAATGAGGGACGGGGAATATCATCAGATTGAAGAATGTTACAGGGAAATATATCAGGATGTGGTTTACAGCCTGAAATTGGAGGGAAGCCACTGGTTTTATGCCGATGGCTTTGTGACCGGGGACCACATCGCCCAGGGGGAAGGAGAAGAAAGATTAAATCTGCAGAAAGAGGAGGAAGATGACGGTATCCAACAGGAATTTGAAAAGCTGAAAGAGAATTTTGTTCTGACAGATTAGTACATGATTTAAGTGTGAGCGAGTCCCAATTTGCGCAGCAAATCGGGACTCGTGAATTGTAATTAAAGGTACATTCAGTGGTGATAAAGATTTAAAAAAATTTACAAATATATAAAGTGATGTTATAATATGAGACAACAAATAGCAAACCAGAACAAGGATACTCTGTCATATAAAGCAAAAGGAAATATGTAAAGGAGCGGTGTATGAAAAAGACAGTCGGGATTGGATACCAGGATTTTTCTATGTTACGAGAACAAAATCTTTTTTATATAGATAAGACGGACTTTATCCGTGAATGGTGGGAAAATAGAGACCAGGTTACATTAATCACCCGTCCCAGGAGATTTGGGAAAACTCTGACCATGAGCATGACAGAGCAGTTTTTTTCGGTGGATTATGCAGGACGTTCCGATTTATTTGAAGGTCTTTCCATATGGGAAAGGGAAGAATACCGGAAACTGCAGGGGACATATCCTGTGATAAGCCTTTCTTTTGCCAATGTCAAAGAAAACAATTACAGAAATGTACATTTGAAAATCTGCCAGTTAATTACAGAATTATACAATAAATATGGTTTTTTGAAAAAATGGGAAGGACTAGAATCAAAAGAAAAAGAATACATTGAAAAAATAGACCCAGAGATGGAGGATTATTTGGCAACTACGTCATTAAACCAATTATCCAATATTCTCTCCCGGTATTATGGCAAGAAAACAATTATTCTTCTGGATGAATATGATACCCCCATGCAGGAAGCGTATGTAAACGGGTACTGGGAAGAGCTGGTTTCCTTTACCAGAAGTCTGTTTAACTCCACATTTAAGACAAATCCATATATGGAACGTGGGCTTATGACCGGAATTACCAGGGTCAGCAAAGAATCTATTTTTTCTGATTTAAATAATCTTGAGGTGGTTACATCTACTTCCGTGAAATACATGGAGGCTTTCGGATTTACGGAAGAAGAAGTTTTTGCTGTATTAGATGAATACGGCATCCCGGAGCAGAAAGAGAACATAAAGCACTGGTATGACGGTTTTACTTTTGGAAACAGGAGGGATATTTATAATCCCTGGTCTGTGATAAATTTCTTAGATAAAAGGAAGTTTGCACCTTACTGGGCCAATACCAGTTCCAACAGCCTGGCAGGAAAGTTAATCCGGGAGGGAAATTCAGATATTAAGATAACAATGGAGGATTTACTAAAAGGCGGCAGCCTGTGTACGGAAATTGATGAGCAGATTGTATTTAACCAGTTAGACGGGAAGAAATCAGCAATATGGAGTTTCCTTCTTGCCAGTGGGTATTTAAAGGTAGAAAAATACAGTGTGGATAAGGTGACGGAACACCCCGTATACGAACTGAAACTTACAAACAGGGAAGTAAAATTCATGTTTGAGGGAATGATACGGGATTGGTTTTCAGATTATACGTCATATTATAATGATTTTATTAAAGCATTGCTGTTAAATGATGTGGACGCCATGAACGAATATATGAACCGGGTGGCATTTGATACATTCAGCTTCTTTGATTCAGGGAAACGGCCGTCTGAATTTATAGAGCCGGAACGCTTTTTCCATGGATTTGTGCTGGGTCTTATGGTAGACTTAGCCGGACGTTATGAGATTACTTCCAACAGGGAAAGCGGATTTGGAAGATATGATATTGCGCTAAAACCCCAAAAGCCGGAAGATGATGCTTATATTATAGAATTTAAAGTGCATAATCCCAGAAAAGAGAAAACATTGGAAGA
>CANRJF010000118.1 GCA_947630855.1 uncultured Lachnospiraceae bacterium | reverse complement strand
CACCAAAACATGTATCTCCTTCCGCTTCCGGCGCTGCCGTAAGGGCACATGAGGCGGAACATGTGGCAAATGCATACTCTGACGCAGCCGAGAATAACGGGCGCGTAATTTCCGCAGGCGTGTCAATCCGCACTGCCGTTTGCCCGGAATGCGGAAGCGTATATACTGCCGGAGGTGAGACCAGGACGGTGATTAAATATTCGGATGAATCCAATCCCTACCAGCAGAACCAGAAATCATTGGATGCCGCAAAATACACAGGGGCTAACATTGACATCGCAGCTTAATGCAAACTCTAAAGGAGTACCTGACTTTATGTTTTTTTCATGCAAAGAGTTAAAACGCCAGGCAAGGGAAACATTAAACGAACGCTATGGGCTTCCCATGGGCGCTTTTATCCTGCACCAGCTAATTACCAAAGTGATAACCTTTTTATTTGAATTATCCTATCAGGACGGCAGGAGTATTCTGTCTGCTGCTATTTATATTCTTGCCCAGCTTATGATTTATCTTTTGTCCGCTGTTTTATACGGCGGCCAGATTAAAATTCACTTAAAATTAGCCAGGGGAGAAAGCAGCAAATTAACGGATTTGTTCTGGTTTTTTAAAAATCAGCCTGACCGTCTCATATTGGCAAAGTTATATCTGATGTTTAAAATTTTTGTGCTGGCTGTGATTCCCGCATCCGCCGCTGCCGCAGCGGCAGTATTCCTTGGAGCCAGGGCGGATTACGCCGGGTATATATTTTTGGCTGTTGCATGTATTCCCTCCATATATCTAATGTCCATTTATTTTCTGGTACAATATTTTCTTGTGGATAATGAGGATATGGGGATTAAAGAGGCATTTAAGGCAAGCCGGGAACATATGAAGGGCAGCATGGGACGGTTCTTCTACATGGTTTTCAGTTTTTTCGGCATTTTCTTTTTATGTGTTTTGTCCTTCGGTATCGGATATTTGTGGGTTGTGCCGTACATGAACCAGACACAGACAGCATTTTACCGCAATATAACTAAGGAGGTTTCCTAATGACAAAAAGATGGTGGCATGATAAAGTTGCCTATCAGATTTACCCAAAAAGTTTTTACGACAGCAACGGTGACGGAATCGGGGATTTAGGAGGTGTTCTCTCAAAACTGGACTATTTAAAGGATTTGGGCATTGACATTATATGGCTTTCCCCCATATACCAGTCCCCTTTTGTTGACCAGGGATATGATATCTCCGACTATTACAAGATTGCAGAATGTTTTGGCACTATGGAGGAATTTGACACTCTTTTGGCTGAAGCAAAGAAACGGAATATGTACATTATCATGGATTTGGTGGTAAACCACTGCTCCAGTGAACATAAATGGTTTAAGGAGGCATTAAAAAATCCCAAGGGGGAATACAGGGATTATTTTTATTTTGTAAAGGGAAAGAATGGGCAGCCTCCCAGCAACTACCGCTCCTATTTTGGAGGAAGCGTATGGGAGCCGGTAAAGGGAGAAAAAGACCTTTATTATCTTCACATGTTTTCCAAAGAACAGCCTGACTTAAACTGGGAAAATCCAAAGGTACGGGAACAGATTTACCGGATGATTAACTGGTGGCTGAACAAGGGACTTGCAGGTTTCCGTATTGACGCCATTATGAATATAAAAAAGGATCTGGAATTTAAGTCATTTGAGCCTGACGGTGAGGACGGCCTGGCATCCTGCACAAAAATGGTGGAGGCAGTTTCCGGCATAGGGGATTTCTTAGAGGAAATGAAAGCGGTGACTTTTGAACCAAAAGATGCCTTTACCGTAGGTGAAGTATTTAATATGAAAAAAGAGGAACTGGAGGATTTTATCGGGGAAGAGGGACATTTTTCTACCATGTTTGACTTTTCCGCCCATCTTCTCACTTTAGGGGAACACGGCTGGTACGACGCAAAGCCCATAGACTTTAAAGAATGGCGGCAGACAATTATCTCTTCCCAATTGGAAGCGGAAGGGATTGGATTTAAGGCAAATATTATAGAAAACCATGACGAACCCAGGGGCGTTTCCACATTCCTGCCGGATTACGCCCAGAATGACGACGGCAAAAAAATGCTTGCCACCGTATCCCTTCTTCTTCGGGGTATTCCTTTCCTCTTCCAGGGACAGGAAATCGGCATGACCAACTGCCGCCACAATGATATCAACGAATACGACGATATCAATACTATCGACCAGTATCATCTTGCCTTGGACGCCGGCCTTACAAAAGAGCAGGCGTTAAAGGTGTGCTACACCCACAGCCGGGATAACGGCAGGACTCCCATGCAGTGGAGCGCTACAAAACATGCGGGCTTTTCCACGGGAACGCCGTGGCTTCCCGTAAATCCCAATTATTTTTCCATTAATGTGGAAAAGCAGGAAAACCAGCCAAATTCTGTTTTAAATTACTATAAAGAACTGATTGCCCTGAGAAAATTTCCTGCCTACAAAGAGCTTTTCGTCTACGGGAGTTTTGTTCCCGCTTTTACGGAGTATGATTACATCTTTGCATATTTTAGGACATTAAAGCACACGGATGCCAAAATACTGGTTGCCGCCAACTTCGGCCAGGAAAGTGAGACTTTAGAGTTAGTGGAGCTGCAGCCGGAAAAAGTTCTGCTGATGAATACAGGCTTTGAAAAGGAGATTTTTGAGGAAGCCGATAAAGACGGATGCATTACCTTGCATTCCTGTGAGGCAGTAGTAATTGTAGTAACGGATTATTAAGATAAAAAAAGAGGCTTTAGCCTCTTTTTTTATCCTCTTTTATAACTGGGTTTCCACGAATATATCATAAATTGCCTTGATTGCCGTTTCAAAATCATTGTTTGTCACACCTATAATAATATTTAACTCGCTGGAACCCTGGTCAATCATCTTAACATTCACATTTGCATGGGACAATGCGGAAAAAATTCTTCCCGCCGTTCCCCTGGTAGACTTCATGCCTCTTCCCACCACGGCAATAAGCGCCAAATCCCCTTCCAAATCAATTACATCCGGCTCTGCCAGGCGGTGAATGGCGGAGAGTACCTGCTGCTCCTTCCCGGCAAATTCCTCCTGATGGACAAATATGGTCATGGTATCAATGCCGGAGGGCATATGCTCAAAGGAAATTCCGTTTACCTCAAAAGCCTCCAGAACTTTTCTGCCAAACCCGATTTCCGTGTTCATCATATCTTTTTCCACATTCACGGCTACAAACCCTTTTTTTCCGGCAACTCCCGTAATGGTATATTTTGAAGGCTGGCAGGTGCTTTCCACAATTAATGTACCTTCATCCTCCGGGGCATTGGTATTGCGGATATTAATAGGAATGCCTGCTTTGCGCACGGGAAAAACGGCATCCTCGTGAAGCACGGAAGCCCCCATATACGCCAATTCCCTTAATTCCCGGTAAGTAATCACTTTAATGGGTTTGGGATTGTCCACAATCCGCGGGTCTGCCACTAAGCATCCTGATACATCTGTCCAGTTCTCATACATATCTGCCCTGCATGCTTTTGCCACAATAGAGCCTGTAATATCGGAACCGCCTCTGGAAAACGTCACAACCGTACCATCCTCTTTTGCCCCATAAAATCCTGGAATTACGGCGGTTTCAGATTTTTTTAAACGTTCACTTAATATTTTATTGGTAGTCTCTCCATCAAATTCCCCGTTTTTGTCAAACCGGATTACTTCCGCGGCGTCAATAAATTCATAACCCAGGTATTTTGACATAATAATTCCGTTTAAGTACTCCCCCCGGGAGGCCGCGTAATCCCTGCCGGCTTTCTCAGAAAAATTTGACGCGATTATCTTAAATTCTTCATCCAGGGACAGCTTCATGTTCAAGCCGTTAATAATATTGTTAAATCTTTCTTTTATTTTTCTTAACTGAGGTTTAAAATCCTGTTCCGCCTCTGCCTTTTCATAACATTCATACAGCATATCCGTTACTTTTGTGTCCTTGGAATTGCGTTTTCCGGGGGCGCTGGGCACAACATACTTACGATTCTTATCCCCGCGGATAATTTCTCCTACCTTTGCAAACTGGCCTGCACTTGCCAGTGAACTTCCACCAAATTTAACTACTTTAATCATAATTTAATTCTACTCCTCATTTTTACATATATCTTAAGATTTAGAAAATAAATAATCAATTAATTTATGCCCTTCTGCCAGGAAATTACCGGACTTTTCCGCCTCTTTTTCGTTGTATCTCCATGTGTTGTCCTGTTCTCTTGTACTGTCGTATAACAGATAGGGCACACTGTCCCCTGTGTGGGTACGGATACAGATAGGGGTAGGATGGTCTGGAAGTATTACCATGCGGAAATCTTCTCCTGCCGCCAAAAGCCCTTCCACAATAGGACGGAGCAATCTGTTATCCAGGTTCTCTATCGCCTGCACTTTTCGCTCAACGCTTCCCTGATGCCCCATTTCATCCGGGGCCTCAAGATGCACATAGACAAAATCATAACCCTCTTTTAAAATATCAACTGCCGCCTTTGCCTTTCCTTCATAATTGGTATTCAGGCCGCCGTTCGCCCCCTCCACAGTAATCACCTTCATGGCAGAACCCACGGCAATGCCTTTCAGTAAATCCACCGCAGAAATCATGGCTCCCTTTTTATGGGTTTTCTCCTGGAAAGAAGAGAGTGCGGGTTTTGTCCCGGCTCCCCAGAACCAGCAGGAATTAGCGGGATTTAAACCCTTCTTTTTCCGCTCCAGGTTAATGGGATGATTTACAA
Source organism: uncultured Lachnospiraceae bacterium (assembly GCA_947630855.1). Taxonomy (GTDB): domain Bacteria; phylum Bacillota; class Clostridia; order Lachnospirales; family Lachnospiraceae; genus Roseburia_B. Next base: position 6,800 of record CANRJF010000118.1, on the reverse strand, counting down.
GGATATCGTAACTCTTTTTCATCATACGCCGCAGGCCTTCATGCTCCGGCAGCTTATCCCCGATTTTCTGTCCCAGCACATCATGGGGCTGTACCAGTTCCACTACCTGCCCCTTATCCCATATTAACAGATGGCGGTAACTGGTTCCCACATAATAGTGGAACTCCTCTGTCTCCAGTTCTTTTCGCACTGCCTCCAGCAAAACCCCGGCGTCTTCTGTTGAAATCTCACCGGAACTGTGGTCAAGAATCCTCCGCTCCTCATAGGAATCTTCTTCCTCGGACAGTGTAACAATATTGCACCGCAGGGCAATATCCGTATCTTTCATGGGTACTCCGATGCTTAATGCCTCCAAAGGAGAGCGCCCCGAATAATATTTCCGCGGGTTATAACCTAACACAGACAAATTTGCCGTGTCGCTTCCCGGTTTCATGCCGTCCGGAACCGTATGTACCATTCCAATCTCGCTTTTTTTTGCCAGTTCATCCATCATTGGGGTTTTGGCATATTCTAAAGGCGTCTTCCCGCCAAGTTCCTCAATGGGACGGTCTGCCATGCCATCCCCTAAAATAACTAAATATTTCATAATATTTTCCTCATTAAAATTAAGATTTATTTTCCCATGCGGATAACAGATAATACATCCAGATTTTTTGCTTTTTCTTCAAAATCCCCTTCTTTCATAGAAGATGTGATAAATCCTGTCTCTCCTGTTACCCCGGGCGCTTCCACCGTCTCTATCTTTCCGAAAACATCTGCCGCTTTTTCTTTGGAATCCTTTGTGCGGACAAAAAATGCATTTTCACACTGCCTGTAATCCGCCAGCACTAATTTCTCCGGGTTCCATTTTAACGGGATATTCTTATCTGCATGTTTTGCAATGTCCACCATATCTGCCACCACCGCGGAGGCTGTGGGAAGCTTCCCTGCCCCGCTGCCGTAAAACATGGAAGGCCCCAGCATATTTCCATGGACAAAAATCCCGTTAAACACACCGTTTACCATGTAAAGAGGATGTTCTTTGGATATAAGATAAGGTGCAACCATTGCCAGATAGGTATTTCCTGTTTTTTTGCTGGAAGCCAACAGTTTAATAGCTCGTCCCATAGCTTTGGCATACTTAATATCCACGGCGGAAATTTTTGTAATGCCCTCCGTATGGATATCTCCAAAATCCACCTGCTGCCCCTTTACCAGGGATGTTAAAATTGCAATTTTCCGGCAGGCATCATGCCCCTCAATATCGGCAGCCGGGTCTTTTTCCGCATACCCTTTTGCCTGGGCGTCCTTTAACACATCATCAAATTCCATGCCTTCCTCTGCCATCTTTGTCAGCATATAATTGGTTGTCCCATTGACAATTCCCGTTATCTCTTCCACCACATCTGCGGTAAGGCAGGAATTTATGGGACGGATAATGGGAATCCCGCCCCCTACGCTGGCTTCAAAAAGAAAATTCACGTTTTTCTCTCTGGCTATGGCAATCAATTCCGCACCTTTGTCTGCCACCAGTGCCTTATTGGAGGTTGTTACATGCTTCCCTGCTAAAAGCATTGCCTTTACAAATGTATATGCCGGCTCAACTCCCCCCATGGTTTCTACTACAATAGTAACTTCCGGGTCGTTTTCTATTATTTTATAATCATGTACAATACGTTTTTCTATGGGATCGCCCTTAAAATCCCGGATATCCAGGACATATTTTACTTCAATAGGCTCCCCTGCCCTTTCTGCGATAACATCCTTATTTGTCTCTAAAACTTCCACTACGCCGGAACCGATGGTTCCGTATCCCATAACCGCTGCTTTCATCCTGCAATCCTCTCTATCATTATCTGGCTTTTGTTTTCAGGTATTAATATTCCTTTTGTTCTTCACTGTCCATATGGGCAGGACAGCCTAAGGACTGCCACTTTAAATACCCATTAATAAACATATCTATTTTTCCATCCAGTACACTGTCCACATTTCCTGTCTCCGTGCCTGTCCTGTGGTCTTTTACCATGGTGTAAGGCTGCATAACGTAGGAACGAATCTGGTTCCCCCAGCCAATCTCCGTCACTTCTCCCCGGATACCCGCCGCCTTTGCCGCATTTTCCTGCTGTTTTAAAAGATACAGCTTTGCCTTTAACATCTGCATGGCTTTATCCTTATTCATATGCTGGGAGCGTTCATTCTGGCACTGAACCACGATTCCCGTGGGAAAATGTGTGATACGTATGGCGGAAGATGTTTTATTGATATGCTGTCCGCCTGCCCCGCTGGAACGGTACGTATCGATTCTTATATCATCATCATTAATATCCACATCAAGGTCTTCCTCAATATCCGGCATTACATCACAGGATACAAAAGAAGTCTGCCGCTTGCCTGCGGCGTTAAAAGGAGATATGCGCACCAGCCTGTGCACTCCTTTTTCCGATTTTAAATAACCATAGGCGTTCTCCCCGTTGACCTGGAAGGTGATGGACTTAATGCCTGCTTCCTCCCCGTCCAGGGAATCAAGAACATCCACGGTAAATCCTTTGTCCCCTGCCCAACGGGTGAACATACGGTACAGCATGGAAGCCCAGTCACAGGATTCCGTACCTCCCGCCCCCGCGTGGAGGGATACTATGGCATTGTCCCTGTCATATTCCCCGGACAGCAGTGTTTTCATGCGGATGGATTCAAAAACACTTTCAAATTCTTCCAGCTCATTCTCCACATCCGGGATAAGGGAAGCATCATTTTCCTCATTTGCCATCTCAATCAATGTTTCTATATCATCAAACTGCTGCTGCAATTTTGCAAAGGTTTCCACATCATCTTTTAAACTTTTTAAGTCCTTCATTTTCTGCTGGGAAACTTCCACATCATCCCAAAATCCGGCATCCTCCATTTCCCTCTCCAGTTCCTGGATTCTCTGCTCTTTGCCGGCTAAGTCAAAGTGAATCCCTCACTTCCAACAGTGGTTTCCTATAAGTGTTCAAAGTTGTTTTGAACTGGTCAAGTTCTACCATTATCAGTCACCTCTTTCTTTTTATTTTTATATTTTAAAATAAAATTCCCTGTAAGGCGCAAAAACATCCATGCAAAACAAACCCCAAGCAATGCCCCTCCGCCGTCAATACACACATCCGAAAACTGCCCTGACCTGCCTTCCACAAAAAGCTGGTGGAACTCGTCGGAAGCGGCGTACAAAACCGCCGCCGCCCAGGCGAGAATATACCGTTTGGAATATGTCTTTTTATATTGGGAAAAATTTCCCAGATAAACAACCGCAAGAAAAGCATATTCGCTCATATGAGCAGCTTTTCTCAAAGGATATTCCCATATACCAGCATAGTTTACCAGTGTTTCCTTAGTCCAGTCAAGAGAAAATATGAAATTTATCTTTCTTGCCATGCCGTATGACATAAAACTGCTCACCTGGGTGGATTCCTGTGCCTTTTGATGGGAAAAGGCAAATATCAGCGCCATAAAGCACACTGCCAGCACAAACCAGAAAATCCTCTGTCTATTTTGTCTGATTCTGCAAATCATTTTCCAACACTTCCAGTGCTTTTAATACCTGGTTATCCTGCATTTCGTCGTATCCCTCCGCTGCATCCCCCTGATACTCAAAATCCAGCTCCACATCAGGCTGTATCCCTGTTCCGTGGATATTTTCTCCTTTCGGCGTATAGTACTTGGCAGTGGTAAGTTTAACGGCATCTCCGTCATTTAAGGGATAAATCGTCTGCACTATGCCTTTTCCGTATGTTGTAGTTCCGATTAATGTGCCGTAGTCAAAATCCCGGATTGCCCCTGCTAAAATTTCAGATGCGCTGGCGCTGTTTCCGTTCATCAGAACAGCCAGGGGATAGTCCAAGTGGGTATCTCCCTCTGAGGTAAATTCCTGCTTGCTGCCATATTTATCCTGGGTATACACCACAACACCCTCAGGAAGAATATCATCCAGAATCTTTGTCACGGAGCTCACCATTCCTCCCGGATTATCCCGCACGTCTATAATCATGGCTTCCATTCCCTGGGACTGTAACTGCTTTAAGGCATTTTCAAACTGTTCCACGGTAGGGGAGCCAAATTCCGTAATATGGATATATCCCTTATTGCCCTGTAACATTTTATACTCCACCGTAGGCAGGTCAATATTGGCACGGGTCACGTCAAACTCCAGGTAATCGCTTTCCCCCTCCCTGTAAATCTGAAGGTGTACATTGCTTCCTTCCTCGCCGCGGATATAAGTTACCAGCTCTGACAATTCCATGCTTACCGCCTCAATGTCTTCCACCATCACTATAATATCCCCCTCCAAAAGACCGGAGGATTCCGCCGGGGAGCCTTCATACACATGGGTTATGGTAACCTGCATGGTATCCTTATCCTGGGATAACCCCGCCCCGATTCCATAATACTCCTGGGTTGCGCTAATCTGCAAATCCTGGTATTCCTGGGCGTTGTAGTAATCCGAATATTTGTCATCCAGACCTTCCAGCAAACCGGAATATAATCCGTCTGACAGTTTTTCGCTGTCCACATCCTCATAAAAATATAAATGAATGTATCCTGCCAGCTCATTAATCTTATCCTGTACTTCCCTGGACAAAAGGCCGATACCCGCCTCGTCTTCCCTGGTAGAAGAAGTAATGGTAATTTGTTTTCCCAAAACCACGGTAATGACAAAAAACAATACAGCCATAAGGGCAAAACTTCCTATGATGCCTGTAAATATGCCTTTGCCAAAGGAACTTCCCCCACCGCCTTTATCATGCCCTCTGTGAGGCTGCTGATATTCCATGTTCTCCTGCTCCATTTTACCTATCCTTTTCCTTTCCTCTAAGATGCAAAGTGAGTAATCCCTGCCAAAGGGCAGGGACTAAATCTTTTATCATAAGTTTACGCTTTATCTGCTAAGATAATTCCACGGACTGACATATGCGCCGTTTAAAGATACGCCAAAATGCAGATGATTGCCGGTAGAAATTCCCGTACTTCCCACTTTTGCCACCACCTGTCCCCTGGCAACCGCATCCCCTTTGGAAACGCACAGGGATGACGCATGCATATACACCGTATATAAACTTCCCCCATGGTCTATCATCACATAGTTGCCGGCGCTGTTGCTGTAACCTGAAAAAACAACGGTTCCGTCTGCCGCCGCCACAATATCCGCTCCGTAATCAGCGCCGATATCAATTCCTTTATGGTCTGAAGAAGCTCCGGCAGTGGGTGACTGCCTGGGCCCATAATCGCTGGTAATCCGTGTACTGGAAGGGCATGGCCACAAAAAAGCCCCTCCGTTATAACTGTCCTCCTCCGGCTCATTGGAATCCGTCTCTGTCTCTGTTTCCGTATCTGCCTCTGTGGGCTGCTCCGTATCATTCTGGGCTGCCGCCGCCTCCGCTTCGGCTTTAGCCTTTGCCTCTGCCTCTGCCTCGGCTTTTGCCTTTGCTTCTGCCGCCGCCCTCTTGGCTGCTTCCGCCGCCTGAATCTGGGCAATAATTTCTTCCTGGGCCTGAATCTCCGCTTCATACACATCAGCTAAAAGGCTGGCATCGCTGATGTCCTGATTCACATTTGAAAGCTCCGATTCCTTTGCCGAAAGCAGCGCGGAAACTGCCTCCTTATCCTTTTGTACCTTTGCCTGCATCTCCTCTAATTCTGCTTTTTCATTTTCCAGAACGGACTTTGTATCCGCGACGGCAGCCTGCGTCTTCTGGTACTTATCCAGCATCTGCCTGTCATACCGGGTAATCTCCCTTACATACTCTAAGGCATTTAAAAAATCAGAAAAGTTTTGGGATGTCAGTAACGGCTCCACATATGAGTTTGTCCTGTTCTCATACATATAACGGATGCGCAGCTTCATCATTTCATACTGCCTGGCAGCATCTTCCTGCGCCTCCTTAAGTTCTTCTTTTGTATTGGAAATCTCTGTATTTTTATCGTCCAACTGCTGCTCCAAATTGGTGATATCCACGGAAATCTCCGTAAGCCGTGCGTCTAACTGCTGCACTTTATCCTGAATATTGCTTTTGGAGCCTTTTAATTCTTCAATCAGGGCATGGGCATCGTCTAATGCATCCTCCAATTTTTCCTTTTCCTGCCGGGCATCGTCTAAGGAACCTGCCCGTATAAAAGAAACCTGCCATGATACAATTGCCAGCGCCAGCACAAGGGCTATAATTTTCTTCCATTTTCCACTATGCATAAGCGTTCTCCATATTTTCTATACCTTTAAATGTTTGCGGATAGTAATCCGGCTGCCTATAAAACCTATTCCCACTCCCAAAAGCAGTCCCACCGGAATTAAAGTTTTAAATACATCCTGCACCGGAAGGAAATGAATCAGGGAACTTAAAAAATTAAACTTATCCGCAATATATGTAATGACCTTGCGGTACAGAAAATACAAAAGCATCAGGGGCAGCGCCGAACCGATAAGGCCAATCAACACGCCCTCGACGATAAAAGGCGCCCGTACAAAATAATCGGTTGCACCGATAAGCTTCATAATACCGATTTCATCCTTGCGGACGGCAATTCCCGTAGTAACCGTATTGCTGATTAAGAAAACTGCCACAAGTAAAAGGATAAGGATGATTCCCACGGAAATATAGCCGATAAGATTGTTAAAATCGGAGAGTGTATTGGCTGCCAGCTCCGACTGCTTTACATCCCTTACGCCGTCTAATCCTTTTAAGTAGTCCACCAGCACAGGCTGCATGGAAATATCATTCATGTAAATGGCATAACTGGAAGAATTGGCAAGAGGGTTATCATCTGCAAATCCTGCTGCCGCCTCCGCGTTATCC
>CANRJF010000117.1 GCA_947630855.1 uncultured Lachnospiraceae bacterium | reverse complement strand
TAATTCCCATTTATTCGGCTATAATAGCCGACCGATAATGCATATTTACAGTTCGGTTAGGCCGTGAATTGTAACTATTGTTCACAATATTCTTAATTTAAGAAAAAGAATGACAGGAAATAGAAAATATGGTATGCTATACTTATTAAAGAATAAAAAAGGAGATGGTAAGGCATGGAACTTAGAACAGCGGCTTCCCCGAAGGATGTAAAACATTACACCACAGAGCGGCTTCGGGAAGAGTTTTTGATTCAGAATCTGTTCGTACCGGGGGAAATCAAATTGGTGTACAGCCACATTGACCGTATTATTACAGGTGCGGCAGTGCCGGTAGAGCCAATTACACTCACGGCGGGGGATGAACTTCGTGCAGATTATTTTTTACAGCGAAGAGAGATGGGGGTAATCAATATCGGCCCCAAGGGAATTATCTCCGTAGACGGCAGGGACTATGAAGTTGGCCATAAGGAAGGCATGTACATAGGCAGAGGGGCAAAGGATATTGTATTTAAAAGCGAAGATGCAAAGAATCCGGCAAAATTCTATATTAACAGCACTCCTGCCCACACTTCTTATCCTACGGTTTTAATTAAGCCGGAGGGCACACCGGGGGACGGGGTAGTGATTATCAAGGATGAGAACAAAGTGGAGCTGGGATGTTTGGAAGAATCCAATCACAGGGTAATTAACAAATATATTCTTCCGGGACAGGTGGAAAGCTGCCAGCTTGTTATGGGAATGACGGCATTGAAGCCGGGAAGCGTATGGAACACCATGCCCTGCCACACCCATGACAGGAGAATGGAAGTATATTTGTATTTTGACATACCGGAGGATGCATTTGTTATGCATTATATGGGAGAGCCTACCGAGACAAGGCATATCGTTATGCGAAACGAGGAGGCGGTTATCTCCCCAAGCTGGTCCATTCATTCCGGAAGCGGTTCCAGAGCTTATACATTTATCTGGGGCATGTGCGGAGAAAACCAGGAATTTGACGACATGGACGGCGTTGCAATGAAGGATTTAATGTAACATTAAAGTAACTGTTCAGGACAGCCTCAAACACTTGCTGTTTGAGGCGTAAGAACATGATTCAAGTGTGCAAAAATGCCATCGCGGAGCGATTTTCATGCATTTTTGCATTGTATCTGTGAAGGTACTGAACAGATACACATTAAAAACATAGAAACAGGAGGAAAAAAGAAATGGGATTTATTGACAACTACTCATTAGAAGGCAAGGTAGCTTTAGTAACAGGAGCTTCTTACGGAATCGGTTTTGCTATTGCATCCGCATTTGCAGAGGCAGGGGCAACCATCGTATTTAACGACATCAAACAGGAATTGGTGGACAAGGGTTTAGCTTCCTACAATGAACTTGGCATCAAAGCACACGGTTATGTATGTGACGTTACAAACGAAGAGCAGGTACAGGAGTTGGTGAAAAAAGTTGAGGCTGAGGTTGGGGTTATTGATATCTTAGTAAATAATGCAGGTATTATCAAACGTATCCCAATGACAGAGATGAGTGCAGCAGAGTTCCGCCAGGTTATTGATGTGGACTTAAACGCTCCGTTTATCGTATCCAAGGCAGTAATTCCCAGCATGATTAAGAAAGGCCATGGAAAAATTATTAACATCTGCTCTATGATGAGTGAGTTAGGCCGTGAGACAGTTTCCGCTTATGCGGCAGCAAAGGGCGGTTTAAAAATGCTTACAAGAAACATCTGTGCAGAGTACGGCCAGTACAATATCCAGTGTAACGGTATCGGGCCCGGTTATATTGCAACACCTCAGACAGCTCCTCTCCGTGAGAAACAGGCTGACGGAAGCAGACATCCTTTTGATGAGTTTATCTGTTCCAGAACTCCTGCCGGCAGATGGTTAAATGCAGAAGAGTTACAGGGACCGGCAGTATTCCTTGCTTCCGATGCTTCCAACGCAGTAAACGGACATGTATTGTATGTAGACGGCGGTATTTTGGCATATATCGGAAAACAGCCGTAATATAGGGAAGTTTATGTACATATAAAAAAGTGGGCCTTTTTTAGGGCTCACTTTTTACGTACCGTAATCAGCAGCAGTTTTTGGGGGATTGCAGAGCCGAAAATAATTCCAAGGGCGATGGCGCCTGCAATTTTAAAAGTTTCCATACCCTTTGCCACAAAAGATGTCATATCATTCATAATAAAATAATAGGAAGTATAGTAAATACCGGAACCGGGTACCAGGGGGAAAATTCCCGCCATTAAGTAGATGGTCACCGGTTTTTTTAAGTGCAGGGCAAAAATTCTTGCCAGCACAGCCAGAAGAAAAGTAGCGGCAAGAGAAGATATTACGGTGCCCGCCCCCATCCCCATAAAAGACAGATAGCTGAACCAGGCAATTCCTCCGATAATGGCGGAATAGAGTAACTGGCTTTTGGGCACGCAGAATAAAATGGAAAAAGATGCCACGGCAAGCATGGCGGCAATAATCTGTAAAATCATGGCAGTATCTTACCTCCTGGAATGTATCTGTATAAAATAATCATGGAACCCACCCCTACGGCAATGCACATGGCAGTTAAAAGGGCATCTAAAAGATGGATGGCCCCGGATAAGTAATCTCCGTTAAATAAATCCCGGATGGAAGTTGTCAGGGCGATTCCCGGCACTAAAGGCATTATGTCCCCGATTACGATTTTATCATGGAATACGGGAGCCCCTATGTGGTAGAGAAACAGGCTTCCCGCAGTTACAAAAGCGCTGCCCAGGATATTTGTTATAAATTTGGAAGTCTTTCTTTTCTTTCCGTAAAGGAGAAAAATTTTTAATACCATGCCCAGAAAAAAGGCAAAAAAGGCGTCTAAAAAACTCCCTCCAAAAATATACGTGTAGCAGGAACATCCCAATCCCGTGAAGAAAGTAAGGGTTTTCGTCTGGGGCATTGGGATGTTTCGGCATTCATTCAGTTTTTCCCAGGCGGTTTTGATATCGCATTTCTTTTCTGAAATTTCTCTGGAAAGCTGGTTTAAGGCGGTAATTTTTCCTAAATGCACATCCCCCAGGGGCACATGGCGTATAATGCTGCAACTGTCGTCACTGTCTTCGTTGGCGCTGGCAAAAATTCCGTTGGAAAGCACATACACATCATAATTTTCTATTTCAAATGCCTTTAAGATATGAAAAATCGTGTCCTCCACCCGGTAAATTTCACCGCCGTTGCGCAGAAGTTCATCTCCGATTTCCACGGCCAGCGTTAAAATTTCTTTATTGTCTGACATAACTATCTCCTTCCAAAGATTATTTATGGATAGTATAGCATAAAATTCCATTTTGTAACCTATGGATTGAAATATATAATTTTAGGAATTTTATGCTGGGATTTAGGAAAATATTGACTAATATGCAGAAATTGGTATAATGTTATTATGATTACAAGAACCGTTGATTTTTGGTGAAAACCGTAGTTTTTATGGGAAGATGGAAGGAGTAAGTGAAATGGAACTGGAAATTTTAAAAAAGGAAGAAAAACGGATGAACTTTATTATGTTTTGGTTTCTTTTAGTCATACCTGTTTTTGCATGTGCATATGTGCTGCTGTTCAATAACGGTACAATTATTGATACAGTGGCGCTTTCTGTGTGTGTTGCCGATATTATTACCCGATTGCTGGAAAAGAAACTGGGAGCTTATGCAAAATACATATACCTGTCTATCCTGCCTGTGTTTGGGGCTGTCATCATTACAGTGGGCAATGACGGGGCTTTCGGGGCAATGACGGATGCATATTTTCTTTGCCTGATGCTGGCGATTCCTTACTACAACGTTAATACCTTAAAAGTAACAGCCACATCTACGATAGTGGCAAATGTGGCGGGAATGCTTATCCGTCCGGGAGCATACTTAAAAATGAGGACATTATCTATTTGGATATTTGTTGTTATGGTTTATGTGCTGGCAATTTTAGTATCCATACTGATTGTCACAGTGACAAGGAAGAACTTTTTTATTGTGGCACAGAAGGAACATGAAGGCGGGGAACTGCTTGAAAATGTACAGCAGGCATTTGACAGGCTTCAGGAATCCACTTCCAAGATATTTGATTCTCTCCAGGAATTTGAAGAGAATACGGAGGAAATTGCTTCTTCCACCCAGAAAATATCCGACAGTGCGGAATTACAGATAGGAGAGGTGGACGGAAGCCTGAAGATCTTTGGAGTATTAAATGAAAAGATTGTAAACTCCCAGGAGCGGCTAGATGAGACTGTGGCAACCATGAACGTGCTAAAGAGCAAAAATGACGAAGGGATTACAGCCATCCAGACTTTATCCGAGAAATTCGACGAGAATATCAAAACCACCCAGACAGCCTTAGAGGGTGTGGCAGAATTATCCCATAAATCAAGCTCCATCGGAGGTATTATTGAGAGTATTCGTGATATTGCCCATCAGACAAATCTTCTTGCCTTAAATGCAGCCATAGAGGCGGCTCGTGCAGGGGAGGCGGGAAGAGGTTTTGCGGTGGTGGCAGACGAGATTAATTCCCTTTCTGCGGAATCCACAGATGCTACTGCCAAGATTGATGCTATTTTAAAAGATATTATTGAGAGTGTGGAAGAAACTCACAGGATTATGGAGACAAGCAGTAAGGTGGTAAATGATTCCAACGAGAATCTGGAAGATACCGTAACCATATTTAAAGATATGCTGAATTCTTCCGAGGAAGTTATTTCCGTTACGGGAATGTTAAAAGATGAACTGGCGGGCATAGTGGAAATTAAAGAGATGCTTTTAGGTGCCATGCAGAAAGTGGAAGATATTTCCAAGTCCTCCGTGGGAGCCACTTCCGAAATTAACACAGTCACGGAGGAACAGGTGGCAGGTGTGGAAAATATAGTAAAATCCATGCAGAATATACAGGACGGCATGGAGAGGCTTTCCAAAATTCTTCACCAGGGGGAACAGTAAGTTTAATTCAAAACAGGAATGTAAAAAATTTTAACATTTATCCGGCAGATATGTTAAGTTTACTTGATTGTGCTATATTAAGCCATTGCTTATAATAAAACAAAAACATATCTGCGGGAGGATGTTATTATGCGAAAATATTACCTTGACAATATCAGATGGGCAACGGTTCTGTTGGTTATGTTTTACCATGTGTTTTATATGTTTAATGCAGCAGGAGTCCTAGGCGGTGTGGGCAGTTTCCAGACAGTACATTATCAGGATGGAATTTTGTACTTTGTGTACCCATGGTTTATGGTGCTGCTTTTTTTGATTGCAGGCATCAGTGCAAGATATTCACTGGAAAAACTTACCCCAAAAGAGTTTTTGAGAAGGCGGACGTGGAAGCTGCTTGTCCCCTCAACCCTGGGGCTTTTTGTGTACCAGTGGATTGTGGGTTATTACAACATCAAAATCGGAGGCGGGCTTGCATATATACCCGCTTTTTTGGTGTATCCCATTTCCGTTATTTCCGGTGTGGGGCCCCTGTGGTTTGCACAGGTATTATGGCTGTTTTCATTTCCCCTCCTTCTGGTGAGAAAACTTGATAAAGACCGGCGGCTTTATGAACTTGGAAAAAAGTGTAATTTTCCGGTTCTTCTTGCTTTTGCACTCTTCATTTGGGGCAGTTCTCATGTGTTGAATATGCCGGTAATTACCACATACCGTTTTGGAATTTATCTGACGGTATTTTTGCTGGGCTATTTTGTGTTTTCCCATGAGAATGTGCAAAATATTCTTGAGAAAATGTGGCTGCCTATGCTCATTGTCAGCGTGTGCATGGGAATAGCCTATACAGTTTTTTACTTTGGGGAAAATTACGGGGATGCAGCCGTACTAAAAAGCCTGTTTACAAATGTGTATGCCTGGTTTATGACTCTTGCAGTGCTTGGAACCGGGAAAAAATGGTTTGACCGGGAAAACAGGTTTAGCGCATACATGACCAGGGCAAGTTACGGATTTTATGTGCTTCATTATGCCTTTGTGCTGATTCCCTGTTATTATCTGAAAAATTATACGGGGTGGTCTCCATGGGCTATTTATGGGGCGGCATTGCTGGCTGTATTTTTATGTACCCCGGTTTTCTATGAGCTGATAAGAAGAATACCTGTATTGCGGTGCCTTGTTTTGGGAATTAAAAAGTGAAGACAGGAGGGTATAAAAATATAAAAATCCGGTTGACAGAACCTTTCTGTTTTGTTATACTTTACCCATAGGACAACCGATTGCGCAAAACCAAATGCCTGCAAGCAGTCACTTGGCTCGTTGCTCGAGGGAATAACAAAAAGGAGAAGGAACGATGGACAAATTTGTTGTAAACATTATTCACCGCCCGGAAATGGTTCCGGAATACTCTGCCACAGTTACCGGACAGGGAAAAGAAGAGGATATTGGGGATAAAGCTCTTTTAACGGAATCTTTAGACATTTTTAAGACTCAGCAGAGATTAGCCCATGAGAATGGACTGAAAGTCACTATCCAGATGACATATGCATCCCTTTTTAATGACGAGGCTGTGGAACTGGCAAAACATGACCACGAAAAATACGGGGACGAAATCGCCTTATCTTTACTGGGACTGCCCTGTGAGGAATTTAGGGAAAAATACAAGACAAAAGATTTCTGTATCTGGATGTTTTCCATGGAAGACAAGAAAGCAATTGTCAATGACGTGTTTGAAAAATTCCATGACAGGTTTGGATTTTACCCGGAATCCACAGGTTCTTACTACATGGATGCGGATTTAACAAACTACATAAAAGAAAAATATCCCATGGTAAAATGTGCCGTTGCCACCTGTTGGGAGGAAGGCCCCAAAGCATACCATACCTGTAACAACTCCTGGTATACTTTGTTTGACGGAGGCCCCTGGGCGCCATGGATTCCCTCAAAACAGAATACCCATGCCCCTGCGGCAAATGAGGCGGAGGATTCAGGAATCGTGGCAATTCCCCACCTTTCCAGAGATTTGATTGCATGTTATGACGGAAACGGCTCCAACTTTGGAACCCATCCCCAGAACGTGCTCCGGGGCATGATTTACGATACCAAGACATGGGAATATCCTTATCTTTACAATCTTATTGACCAGTACCGTGATTTGGAGAAATACAACAACGGATATGCCTACAATATGATGTTTGTAGGGCCGGGCTGGATGAATAAAATGGGACGCTGGGAAGCCCCCTATGAGCTTTTGGAAAAATCTTACAGCGACGGATGCAAGTATTACGGAGAACTGAAAAAACAGGGCAAACTTGTGGATATGACCATGGCAGAGTTTGCAGATTATTACAGGGAGAAAAAAGGAGTAAACAATAAAGTTTACACAGAGCCGGAATGTGCCCTTTGGAGAGATATTCTGTATGGTTCCGACAAACAGTTATTCTGGTACTGCGACCCGTTTATGCGTGTCTGCGTGAATATGGACCAGGGCGGCGCCATCGTAGACCTTCGCCCCTATGCGGCAAAATTAGAGTGGCCTGTGGGGATTGGCACGAAACATGTGCAGGATGCTTCCTACCCATTCTTAATCCAGGAAAAATACCGTGCCGGATATTTTACCCACTATGCAGGGGAGGGAACCGTAAGAAGCGCCAAACTTTCCTATAACGGAGAGGAAGTTGACCTTTGCTTATGCCCCACAAAAGCACATTTTTCCAAAGAGGGAGACACAAGGATTTTAACACTTGACCCGGTAACCATTGAGTTTCGCGGACTCACCGTAAAGTTACAGACAAAAGAGTATTTCAAAGAAGGGGCATCCAATATTAAGATTGAGCGTACCATCCTTGAAATGAGCGACCCCTCTGCCAAGGTGCAGTTAAACGAATATATGGTGGCATGTTACGGAACCACCGAGTATTCGGAGGATATGTCTAACATCACATTGAAATGTGAAGGAAAAGAAGAAAAGACCATAAAATATGAGTATAAGTGCAGGGAGGAAGCCGTAACGGGGGCATCTGCCGTTTCCGCTGTGGTTCCCGAGATTGAGACAAAAGTTTCCATGACAGCCTCAAATGAAGAGGCGGAAGGATATATCAAAGAGGGATATGCATTTTCACCCATGTTTACTTTGGGATACAGGAAAAATATTTCAGAAGGGGAGGTATTTGCAACATGGCTCAACTTACAAAAGGCAAATTAAATTACAGATGCCCGTCCTGTTTTATGCGGGATTTGGATATTGATATGTTTTACAACAAAGAAACCGGAATTTATAGCTGCATCCGCTGCCAGTACAGGGGGACGGAAAAAGACGTTCTGGAGAAAAACGAGATGGTGCGTTTCCGTTACGGGGCAATGAATAAAAGGTTTGATAAATTTGATTTTGACTAATTAATGGAACAAAGGAGTGCAATTTCTGTCTGAATGTTTAAGAAGGGGCTGCACTCTTTTTGTATCTGGAAGGAGACGGTATGGATTTTATTAAGGGAGTGGATTTGTCTACGCTGTTAGAGTTGGAGCAGTGCGGTGCCAAATATTATGACAACGGTAAGGAAACGGATATTTTGGAGATTATGAAGGGGTACGATATAAATTCCGTGCGTCTGCGCCTCTGGAATGACCCTTATGACGAAAATGGGAAACCCTACGGTGCGGGAACAAACGATATGGAAACCACCATAAAAACCGCAAAGCGGGTGGTGGATGCAGGGTTTGGCTTTCTGTTTAACCTGCATTACAGCGATTTCTGGGCGGACCCGGGAAAGCAGATAAAGCCCAAGGCATGGAAAAATTTTTCCGTGGAAGAGTTAGAGCAGGCTGTGTTTGATTTTACAAAAGATTCCATGGAAAAACTTATTGCAGCAGGGGCATTCCCCACCATGGTACAGGTGGGAAATGAGCTGTCCAACGGGCTGTTGTGGCCGGAGGGGAAAAAGCCAAATTATGATAATATTGCCAGGTTTGTCAATGGGGGAATAAAGGGCGTCCGGGCAGTGGATAAGAAGGTGCCCATTATGATTCACCTTGACAACGGGGGCAATAATGAACTGTACCGGGACTGGTTTGACCATTTTATGGAGAGGGGAGAAGAATTTCAGGTCATCGGCTTATCCTACTATCCTTTCTGGCATGGAAGTTTACAAAGCCTGGAAGATAACATGAATGATGTGGCGGCACGTTACAAAAAAGATGTGGTGGTGGCAGAAGTTTCCATGGGCTATACCATGGAGGATTATGCCGCTTATGAAAAGTTAGGGCCACAGGAGAGGAAGGGTTACGCCACAAGAAAAGAACTTGTGGAAAAAATCGAGTATCCCATGACAAAAGAGGGACAGGCGGATTTTATGCAGGATATTATGACAAGGATTGCCAATGTAAAAGAAGGACGGGGAAAAGGTTTTTATTACTGGGAACCCGCATGGATTCCTGTGCCGGGAAGCGGATGGGCCACCCCGGAAAGTTTAAAATATATGAATGACCCGGGGCCCTGCGGCAATGAGTGGGCAAACCAGGCGTTGTTTGACTATGAGGGAAATGTTCTTCCCGCGTTAAAAGTAATCCGGGATTTTAAAAAATAGTGAACGGCAGGAAATATAAAAATGGAGGTACACATATAATGAAAGAACAGATTTTAGCAAAATTTAAAGAAATTTTTGGGGGAGAGGGAGAGGTTTCCCTGTATTTTGCCCCGGGCAGGGTAAATATGATTGGGGAGCATACGGATTACAACGGAGGCCATGTGTTTCCCTGCGCTTTGACAATCGGTACATACGGAGCGGTAAGAAAACGGTCGGATAAGACACTGCGTTTTTATTCCATGAATTTTGAAAAACTTGGAATCATAGAGTCTTCCATTGAAGGGTTAAAACCGGAAAAAGAAGCCGGCTGGACAAATTATCCCAAGGGAGTTATCTGGGCTTTTGGGGAGAGGGGCATGAAGGTGGACACCGGATTTGACCTTTTGCTGTATGGGAATATTCCCAACGGTTCCGGTTTGTCTTCCTCCGCTTCCGTGGAAGTTTTAACAGGATTTATTTTAAAAGAATTATACGGTTTTGATGTGACTAACCAGGATTTGGCTCTGATTGGCCAATTTTCCGAAAACAAATTTAACGGGGTAAACTGCGGGATTATGGACCAGTTTGCCATTGCCATGGGAAAAGCCGGCCATGCCATTTTTTTGGACACTGCCACATTAAAATATGAATATGCCCCCATTCAGTTAAAGGATGCCAAAATCGTGATTTCCTGCAGCAACAAAAAGCGGGGATTAGGGGATTCCAAATATAATGAGAGAAGGAGTGAGTGTGAAACGGCTCTTGCCCAGATAAGCCAGGTGGCAGGCATAAACAGTCTGGGGGATTTAAACGAAGAGCAGTTTGAGCAGTGCAAAAATTCTATTAAAGATGAAGTGATAAGGCAGCGGGCAAAACATGCGGTTTACGAGAACCAGAGAACCATAAAGGCAGTCAGCGCCCTTAAAAATAATGATGTGGAACTGTTTGGAAAACTTATGAATGAATCCCATGTTTCCCTTAGGGATGATTATGAAGTTACCGGAATTGAATTGGATACTTTAGTGGAGGAAGCATGGAAAGTGGAAGGCGTTATCGGTTCCAGGATGACAGGGGCAGGTTTCGGAGGCTGCACCGTCAGCATTGTAAAAGATGATGCCGTGGACACATTTATCAAACAGGTGGGAAGCGCATACGAGAAAAAAATCGGTTATAAGGCGGATTTCTATGTGGTGGAAATCGGGGACGGCCCATGTAAACTTGTTTGATTTTTAGATAAAGAAGGAGACAGTATGATTCAGGAGAGAATTTTAGATTTAACAGATTACGCACTTACAACAGGATTAATTTGTGAGGAAGATAAGATTTTTACTATCAACCGCCTGTTAGAGTTATTTCAATTAGAGGAACTGGAAGATGCCGTAACGGATGCCCACAAAAATATCTGCGGAAGCAGGCAGGAGGCGGAGGAGCACTTAGAGGAAATTTTGAAAGATATGTTAGATTACGCCTACCAGGAAAAAATCACAACGGAAAACAGTGTGGTTTACCGTGACCTTTTTGACACAAAGATTATGAGTCTTCTTGTTCCAAGGCCCAGTGAAGTCATTGGGAAGTTTAAAGATTTATATAAGAAATCCCCCAGGGAGGCAACGGATTATTTTTACACCATAAGCCGGGACAGCGATTATATCAGACGCTACCGGATTAAAAAAGATTTAAAATGGACGGTCGATACGGAGTACGGCACATTGGATATCACCATAAACCTGTCTAAGCCGGAAAAGGACCCGAAGGCCATTGCAGCGGCAAAAACGGCAAAGCAGAGCGGTTATCCCAAATGTCTTTTGTGTAAGGAAAACGAGGGGTATGCAGGCAGGGTAAACCATCCTGCAAGGCAGAACCACAGGATTATCCCTGTGACTATCAATGACAGCGACTGGTTTTTCCAGTATTCTCCCTATGTGTATTACAACGAGCATTGTATTGTGTTTAATTCCAAACATACTCCTATGAAAATTGAGCGGGCGACTTTTGGAAAACTTCTTGATTTTGTCACCCAGTTTCCCCACTATTTCGTAGGTTCTAATGCAGATTT
>CANRJF010000116.1 GCA_947630855.1 uncultured Lachnospiraceae bacterium | reverse complement strand
ATTTTGTTAGGTGAAACAACAATCCAAAACTTTTAGAGGAGGAAAAAAAGAATGAAGAAACGTTATGTAAAATTACTGGCAATGTTTTTGTCGGCAGCAGTAGCTTTTACTGCTCTTCCGGCAGCAGGGCTTTTGACGCCGGAGAATGTATGGGCAGACGAGAGCGGAGGCTCTGACAATGGAGAAGGGGGCGGCAGTGGCACTGGCGGAGAGGAAACGACAAATTATACGGTAACCTTTGACAGCCAGGGAGGTTCCGCGGTAGAAGCGGCAACAACAAGTGAGGGTAAAGTCACAAAACCTGCTACTGACCCTACAAAAGCTGGTTATACTTTTTTAGGATGGTTTGCAGATACAGCTTCGGAAACGGAATTTGATTTTAATAACACGACTTTGACAGAAGATACAACCCTTTATGCAAAGTGGGAAGTTGCGGAAGATGCCATTATTGTAAAAGTCGGTAATCTGGAAACTACGCAGGGAACGGCTCCTGCGCTTCCTGAAACAGGCGGATATGAATTTGCTTATGCTTCTGCAGAAGGATTAAGTGATGAAGCCATAGGAGCTGCCATGACAGTTGCCTTAAAGCTGGTGGAAGGCAAAACCTTTGATACAGTAGGTGTTGTGGAGGATGCCGTAACAGCAGATGTGGCAGCAAAATCAGCAGAAGGAGAGGAAGGCCAGCCTGTTAAAGTAACCATTAGTGAACAGGAATATACGGTATATGTAGAGCCGGGAGATGTCACTGTAAGAGAGACACAGCAGACTCCCACAGACAATCCGAAACCTGGTGATACTACAACAACCACACCGGATAATAACAACAACCAAAATAATAACAGCCAGAACAATAACAGCCAGAACAGCAGCCAGCAGCAGACCGTTCAGGCAGAAGCCCAGAGTGTATCTGTATCTTACAAGGGCTCAGATGTAAACGGAAAAACTCTTGTCATGAAAAAAGGTTCAAAGTACAACTTTACCGCAGAAGTGCTTCCGGAGACAGTAGTAAATAAGCAGGTAACATGGGCTTCATCCAGCGAAAAAGTTGCCATAGTAGATGTAAACGGCCAGGTAAAAGCCAAGAAACCGGGAAAAGCTACAATCACTGTAACCACGGCAAACGGCAAGAGCGCATCCTTTAAGGTAAAAGTCCAGAAGGGCGTTGTAAAGGTTAAGAAAGTAAAAATCACTGCCGAGACAAAGAAAATTGCCAAGGGACAGAAATTACAGCTTACCGCAGAAGTAACTCCCGCAACGGCAAAGAACACAAAACTTTCCTGGAAATCTTCCAACACAAAAGTTGCAAAAGTAAATTCCAAGGGTGTGGTTACGGGAAAGAAAAAAGGTAAAGCCACTATTACAGCAACATCAAAAGACGGCACAAAGAAGAAAGCGTCTATCAAAATAACCGTAAAATAAAGCAAGGTCATACAAATGCTGCAAATAAGAGTATTGGCATTTAGATAAGCAGCAGATTGTTTTTCTCATGAGCCGGTGCGTAATGCACCGGCTTTTCCCATTTAAATGCTTTTGTAAGGAATAATATATGTTAAGCCTATAATGACACAAAAAGATTTCTTTGAAAGCAGAAAAGTACTGGAGGGAAGTTTAACATTTCAGACGTAAGACGGACATCCAATTTTCCGGGAATCCCATCATTTTTAGAATAACTCTGTCAGGCTGCTGTGTTTTGAGGCAGTCTTTCAGCTCGTAATAGAAATTTCGAAAATCTTCTTTGTCAAGAAGGTATTTCAGGATAATGACCTCTGAAAAGACATCGTTTTTTCCGTTTTGATAGCGTCCGTTTATTTGAGGGATTTGCAGATTTTTATGTATTAAAGTATCTGTAATGCTGTCTTTGGTGGTATAGTTAAAGAAACGGTCCCCGTGTGCACAGGCGTTCCGATGCTTGGTCATTACAGAAAGGAAAGAGTGCATGTCCTTCTTGCCAACCTGGTAAAAATCGTTGCAGATTTTGATTGGGACGGTTGCTTTCAGGTAATCAAACATATGGGAAAGCTGCCCGATTGTAAGTGCCTGAACCATAATCCACAGCGGCACATTATGGTGTTTTGCCATATAGTGACTGATATATGCGTGGTCTGAATTCTGCGTTAGCTGATAGTTGAAAATGCTGAGTAGACCATTGATTCCTTTTCTGGTCTTGGGGGTGACTGTGTAATGGCTTAACGATAGGTATTGTTCTTGGTTTTCTCCATATGTGGCTGAAAAATGGTATGCAAGGGATGATTTTACACTTCTTTCAGCGATCAGCATATATTTGAGGAAGATACTGCGTAGTTCATTATCAAACCGGTACAGGCGGTAAATATCATCAAATGTGGTGCCGTCTGCGTATTTCCCGGTTGTTGGGTTTTTGAAAATGTCTTTGTAACCAGAGATGAGGGAAAAATAGCTTGTTTTCATCAAAATGCGTTTGGCATAATCATGGTTGTTTATAATCAGATTTTTCTCATCTTGCAGAAATGTGAGCAGTTCGTCATAGGTTCTGAAAGATTTTGCCATTTTACCCACCTCCAATTAAGCGGTTGTTCTCAATGTCCGTATGGTATAGTGTTTGTTTTATCATTTGCATATAACCGGAGCATTGTTTTGCAGATTATCCGGTTAAATAACGAAAGGCTCCCGCAGGAGCCTTCCGGACCAGAGGCTTCACAAGTTTCTCCGGTACGTTCACTGAACACAATATAACAAATATTCCTGGAGATGTCAACCGTTTCAGGGAAAAAGGCTCCCATCATCCAGACACCCGGACGTTATATGGTTCATTGACAGTATATGCAGGAATCAGGGAAATTACTAATTTTTTTCCCCCGCCCCGCATATACTATTGTGAGCAATTTTGTATGGCTGGTTACGATGAAAAAAATCAGAAATTATATCATTTTATTTGATGTACTTCTTCTCCTCCTGTTATCCGGCATGTGGGCGGAGCGGGAGGCACAGAAAGCGTTTTCTTCCTACATGGAACAGGAGAACGTTCCGGCAATGCAGACAGACCACATACATAAAGCGGAGGAGAATACAGAAGAATCAGAATATGTACCGGAGGATACAAACTACGTTGAACCGGAAGAAAAAAAGATAGCCATTACATTCGATGACGGTCCCAATGCCGCCTGTACACCTACACTTTTACAGGGGCTTAAGGACCGGAATGTAAAAGCTACTTTTTTTGTGACCGGGAAAAACGTGGAGAAAAATCCCCAGATAGTCCAACAGATGTATGGCGAGGGCCATCTAATCGGCAACCATACATACAGCCATATTCAGTTAAATGAAGACAACCGGGAAACATTTAAGGAAGAAATAGAAAAAACCAGCATGGCAGTACAGGAAATTACGGGAGAAGGTACTCTGTACGTGCGTCCGCCCTACGGAAGCTGGGATAAAGAGTTTGAAAAAGAATTAAACATGTTTCCCGTATTGTGGGATATTGATCCTAAGGATTGGTGCAGCAAGGATGTGGGGAAAATTGTGGAAACGGTATGTGAAGGAGCAGAAGAAAATGCCATTATCCTCCTTCATGACCAGTATGAAACTTCTGTGGAGGCGGCATTTGAGATAATCGACAGGCTTACCAAAGAAGGATATGAGTTTGTAACGGTAGATAAGATTTTATTTGACTGACACATTGACGCACCCCGGATAAATGTAGTAGAATAGATGATTGGGAGCAGATGTTCAGGATAGCCTCAAACACTTGCTGTTTGAGGCGTAAGAATATGATTCAGGTGTGCAAAAATGCCATCGCGAAGCGATTTTCATGCATTTTTGCATTGTATCTGTGAAGTACTGAACAGATACAATTAGGATAACGGCTGGGGAGATAAGGCAATGGATATTTTTGATTACATGAGAGAGCAGAATAAAGAAAAGGAATCACCCTTAGCCTCCAGGTTAAGGCCGTCTGCGTTGGAAGAGATTGTAGGGCAGCAGCATATCATAGGAAAAGATAAGCTGCTCTACCGTGCCATCAAAGCGGACAAGCTTTCTTCCATTCTCTTTTACGGCCCTCCCGGAACAGGAAAAACCACCATGGCAAAAGTGATTGCATGTACCACCCAGGCAGAGTTCTGCCAGATTAATGCCACATCCGCCGGGAAAAAGGACATGGAGGAAGTCATTGCAGCCGCTAAAAATAACCAGGTCATGTACGGAAAGAAAACCATTCTCTTTATTGACGAGATTCACCGTTTTAACAAAGGACAGCAGGATTACTTGCTCCCTTTTGTGGAGGACGGAACGGTAATATTAATCGGCGCCACCACGGAAAACCCTTATTTTGAAGTAAACGGGGCGCTGCTTTCCAGGTCTGTTATTTTTGAATTAAAGCCTCTGGCAAAAGAGGATATTAAGACATTGCTGCTTCGGGCGGTGGAGGATGAAAAAAAGGGCATGGGAGCATACGGCGCCTGTATTGAGGAAGATGCCCTGGAATTTTTATCGGATGTCAGCAACGGGGATGCCAGGGCGGCATTAAATGCCCTGGAATTAGGGGTGCTGACAACAGACAGGAGTGAGGACGGTAAAATTCACATTACATTGGAAGCAGCCCAGGAATGTATTCAGAAAAGAGTGGTAAAATACGATAAAGACGGGGATAATCATTACGATACCGTCTCCGCTTTTATTAAGAGTATGCGGGGCTCTGACCCGGACGCCGCCGTTTATTACCTTGCTAGGATGCTTTATGCCGGTGAGGACATTAAGTTTATTGCCAGGCGTATTATGATTTGCGCCGCGGAGGATGTGGGAAATGCGGATCCTCAGGCGTTGGTGGTGGCGGTGGCAGCCGCCCAGGCAGTGGAGCGGCTGGGAATGCCGGAAGCCAGGATTCCCCTGGCACAGGCGGTTACATATATTGCCTCTGCCCCAAAAAGCAATGCTGCATGTCTGGCAGTGGCAAAGGCATCAGCGGTTGTGGAGGAAACCAGGACGGCGCCCATTCCGGTGCATCTTCAGGATTCCCATTACAAGTCTGCGGGGAAATTAGGACATGGCATCGGGTATCTGTATGCCCATGATTATCCCGGGCATTATGTAAAACAGCAATATCTGCCGGACGGCCTTACAGGGGAAAAGTTTTATGAGCCTACGGACAACGGTTATGAGGCGAAGATTTCTTCTTATTTGCGGAGCCTTGAGAGTTAAATATGAGGAGGAGAACAGGATGAAACCATATAAAGAGATGAGCAGGGAAGAACTGCTCCAGGAGAAAAAAGAGTTAGAGGCAGAATACAAAAAGTACCAGAAAAGGGGCCTGCAGTTGGACATGTCCAGGGGAAAGCCTTCTGCGGAACAGTTAGACATTTCCATGGGAATGATGGACGTGTTAACCAGTGATGTGGACCTTACCTGTGAGGACGGTACGGACTGCAGGAATTATGGGGTATTAGACGGAATCCAGGAGGCAAAAGTGCTGATTGGGGATATGATTGAATGTAATCCCGACAATATCATTATCTACGGCAATTCCAGTTTAAATATTATGTATGACATTGTTTCCCATTCCATGACCCACGGGGTAATGGGAGCCACTCCCTGGTGCAAGCTTGACAAAGTAAAATTCTTATGTCCCGTACCGGGATATGACAGGCATTTTGCCATTACAGAGCATTTTGGCATTGAGATGATAAACGTGCCTATGTTGCCCACAGGGCCGGATATGGATATTGTGGAGGATTTGGTATCAAAAGATGCCGCCATCAAAGGAATCTGGTGTGTGCCAAAATATTCCAATCCCCAGGGAATTACCTATTCCGACGAGACGGTGCGCAGATTTGCCAGGTTAAAACCGGCTGCAAAGGATTTTCGTATTTACTGGGACAATGCATACGGGGTACATCATCTTTACGATATTGACCAGGACAGCTTAATTGAGATACTTGCAGAGTGTAAAAGGGTAGGAAACCCGGATATGGTTTACAAATTCTGCTCTACCTCAAAAATCAGTTTCCCGGGTTCCGGCATTGCGGCAATTGCCACATCCGCCAACAACCTGGAGGATTTGAAAAAGCAGTTGAAAGTCCAGACTATCGGCCACGATAAAGTAAATCAGCTCCGCCATGTACGGTTTTTCAAAGATATTTACGGTATGACGGAGCATATGAAAAAACATGCGGAGATTCTCCGCCCCAAATTTGAGATGCTTCTCAACAAGTTTGAGGCAGAATTGAAAGATTTGGAAATCGGCATGTGGTACTCACCCAAGGGGGGATATTTTATCTGCTTTGAGGCCATGGAAGGATGCGCAAAGGAGATTGTTTTAAAGGCAAAGAAAGCGGGCGTTATCATGACCCCTGCCGGGGCTCCCTTCCCCTATGGAAAAGACCCCAAAGATTCCGTAATCCGTATTGCCCCCACATATCCGGATTTGGAAGATTTAACTATGGCGGCAAATATTTTTGTTGTGTGCGTAAAACTTGCCAGCGTGGAAAAACTTTTAGGGGAAATATAATATGTCCGGCAGAAAGAAATTATACACGGCGATGGCAGCAGGGTTCCTGCTGCTTTTCGCATTGGGGGCGGGAGTTTTATTTCTGTGTATGCAGCCGCAGCTTCAGGTTGCCATGGCGGCGGCCAATACAGTGAAGGATTCCTGCTGGGCGGGGCAGCTTGAAAATACGGAACTGTTAAAAGGAGATGCAATTTCTGTATATGCAGATTGGAATACGGCAGCTTTAAACGGGGACTTGCAGGTAGATATAGGGCAGGAGGAAACGTATATATCTTTTGGGGCAGGAGCCTTAGGGGCTTCCGTAAACATAGAGGGAATCTTAACGGAAGAGGAACTTTTCATGCACATTCCCATGGCGGGAGACATGGTATACACCCATCATCTGTGGGAGGAGACGCCTTTTTTTGATGAACTTTTAGGGAAACGGAAAGCGGAAAGCATAGATAAAGTGTTGCAGGAGCTTTCCGGTTTTCACTGGAAAAAAACAGAGGGAATAAGGATTAAGGCAGAAGAGCTGCTTCCGCTGATAAAAAAGATGGAAATTGAAAAAACAGACGGGGCGGAATATGATATTGACGGGGAAAAAGTTTTCTGCAGGGGATTTGTGATTGAAGCCTCCCGCAATCCATGGCTTTTAGAGCAGGGGATGGATTTTGAGGAATTATACGTGTATATTTACCGGGGCAAACTTGCCGCCCTGGGGGTAAAAAACGGGGAAGAAACATGGGAAATCTTATTTTTGGGAGGAGAAAAAAGAGATTCCAAAATCATGTTTGTAAAGAATCATGATTTTGCTTTTACCCTGGAAGGAAAACAGGAAGGGGAAGAGTTTCCCGTAAAGATTGCCTATGAAAATCAGAATGGGACACGCATTGCTTTTCGCGGGAATCTTACGGAAGATTCCCTGGAAGCGGAAATCCGCTCTGTCACCCTTGGGGGAAAGGACTGTAAGCTGGAAGGGAATGTTGTGATTGCCCCGGGGGGTGAAATTGAAAAACTTCCGGGGGAAACCATGGATTTGGAAGAATTGAATGAGGGGCAGAAACAGATATTGATTACAATTTTCCGTTTACTTAAAATAAGCTGACTGCTCCCACCAAAAGACAATGCTGGACAAGTATTTACAAGATATGGTATGATAAATAGCAAATGAACAATAGAGATAGTAAATTTGACAAACAAATTGCATATGCGTATGTTATCCTGCTGGCGCTTGCCATTCTGCTGGTGGTTGTGGAACATGTTTTTGCCCACAGCGGTGTGGAATATGATACCAGGACGAATATAAAACAGGTGGAACTGATTCCCGATAAGGTGGAGCAGATGGATGAGGATACAAGAGTGTTCCATTTTTCAGGAATCAGGGCTTTTGGAGAATCGGACTGCCTGCTTTTTTATACCTGCCATCAGGAGATTTCCGTTTACCAGGGAGCCAGGCTGCTTTACCAGATAAAAAAAGGAGAGGGCATTTTTGACAGAACCACAGGAGCTCACTGGAATTTTGTGCAGTTAGAGCAAAAGTCCAATGATATCAGAATCTATGTGAAAGCGCTGTATCCCCAGATGAGGGAATACGAACTGACATTTTATCAGGGAAATGCCTTCAACATGTTTATGGATCATGTGCGGGATTCTTTTGACAGTATTTTCTTAAGCGTTTTGAACATGGCAGTGGGAATAGTATTGTGCGCCTACTGGATTGTACTGAGGAAAAGATTAAAAGGCGGGAGGGGACTGCTGTTTTTTGGTATTTTTTCCGTACTGTTGGGATTGTGGTCTTTAATTGAAACGACCATATGGCAGATGGTGGTTGCCAACCGTCCGGCTGTTTCCGATATGGGATATCTGGTGATTATGATGCTGATAAATCCTTTTATATTGTTTGCCAGGGATTTTCTGGAAGTGGAGAAGAAAAAAGTTTCCAATGCCATCGGCATACTTTCCCTTATAAATATAGTTGTTATAACATTTTTGCATATTTCAGGAATTGCAGAATTTAAAAAGTCCGCTTTTACCACCCATATACTGCTTGTTGCAGGCCTTATGTATATGATTGCGGCATTGGTTATCAGGATACGGAAAGTGGGCATGGATTCCAGGACGTGGGTAAGCATCGTGGGCATGACGGTGCTGGTGGTGACATGTGTTCTGGATTTAACCGCATTTTATTCCAAAATAGGAAGGGCAAATGTTATCAGCAGGCTGGGATTTCTTTTGTTTACCCTGCTGGTAGGTTATCAGACTGCAAGGGATACGTTAAAACAGTTAGACCAGGGATATGAGGCCCAGCTTTTAGTGGAAATTGCCGACAGGGATAATCTTACAGGGCTTTATAACAGGAATACATATGACAAGTGGGTAAAAGAGCATCCCAGGCCGGAGGGAGCTACCATTCTCACCTTTGATTTAAATCATCTGAAAAAATGCAATGACACCTTAGGCCATGCCATGGGAGATTTGTATATAAAAAATGCGGCACGGATTATTGATACGGTGTTCGGGCAAAAAGGCATCTCTTACCGTATCGGCGGAGATGAATTTTGTACCGTCGTAGGATTTATGATGCCACCCGGTGAAATAGGAGAAAAATTTAAAGAGCTGGAGAGCCTGGAATCCAAATATATGCCGGAAAATTCTGCAATTCCCTTACAGATTGCCCACGGATATGCCTATTTTGACAAGTATCAGGATAGTGATATGGAAAAAACCAGGGAGAGAGCGGATAAGAAAATGTATGAGAATAAAAAATTACGAAAAGAGGAAAGCCAGGCAGTGTTGTAATGCCTGTGAAAAAATGTTTGGAAGTAAAAATCCCCGCAGCCTTCTGTGGGGATTTTATGTTTCCGGTTTTTAACGGTTACTATTGGTTACAGATTTGCGCATATTTTTTCGGTGAAATCCCAACGGATTTGGAGAAGGATTTCAAAAAGTTGCTGTAATCGTTAAAGCCGCATTGTTCGCAAACCTCCGTTACTCCGATGCCTTCCGCCAAAAGGGATTTGGCAATGGAAATGCGTCTTGCGGTTATATATTTATTGATGGTAGTTCCGGTAGTGGACTTAAAAATCCTGCAGATGTAGGATTCGCTGATAAAAAACCTGGAGGCAAGATCCGCAATGGAAATTGGCTGGTGGATATTGTTGTTGATATAGGAAAGTATTTCGTCCACCTGGGCATTGTAAGTGACATTTGACTCCTCTATGGGCTTTTGCTCTCTTGCCAGACAGATACTGTTTATCATAATAAATAATTCACAGAATACCGCCCGTTCAATTAAATCGCTGCCGTAATCGTTGGATGTAATCAGCTTATTAATAAAAAACAGGAAACGTTTCTGCTGTTCTTTTCCTAATTGGAGTTTATGGGAAAAGCCTGCCGGACGGTTTTTAAAGCAATATTCCAGATTTGTTTTCTCCGTGGACATATTTTTTATAAATTCAGGATGTATGCTGATGACAATGCGCTCGTGTACCTTCTGGTCAACCTGTGCAAGATAATGGCTTTCATATTGGTTGATGACAAAGAGATTGCCCGGTTCAATGGAGTACAATTTGTTGTCAATGAGAAACTGCTTTCCCCCTGAAATGGAATAATACACCTCATAACAGTCGTGGATGTGCATGTCCATTGCTTTTTCGTCTTTATACAGATGTGCAACGGCGAAATATCTTTTGCTGATGGCTTCCTGCATGGCCTCTTTACATGCGTTAAGTTCTTTCATGGAGCCTTCCCCCCTTTATCTGCTGCCAGTGCATCAGAAACTTAGTCTATAAAAAGTATACAGTAAAAGTTCAAGATTTGCAAGATATGTCCCAGGGAGGAAGCGTGTATATTTTTTCTCTTTTTTCTTCTGGTCATTGCACAAATGAGAAAAAAGATGTAGCATGAAAGTAAGAGAAAAAATGAAGACCGGAGGGATGAAATGAATCAGGATACGGAAAGAAAATTACAGGATATTATTTATGATGCAGTGCTGGCAGGGGAAATCCCCTTTGGAAACCTGCTGGTGAGAAAAGACGGGGAGGAAATATGCTATCTGGAAAACGGGATTACAAGAGATGCTATTTTCCGGCTGTATTCCCTTACCAAGCCTGTTACTTCCGCGGCGGTGATAAAACTTATGGAACAGGGAAAACTTTTGTATTCCGATGAGATTTCCAGTTTCCTGCCAGGTTTTATTAAGCCCTGGGCACTGACAGGAGGAAAAATCCAGAGAATCCCCAGGGAAGTTACAATCCGGGATTTAATGTCCATGACATCGGGGCTTGTGTACGGGGATTTCCCGGGAAGGGCAGGGGAGGATGCCAGAAAGGTATTTAATGAAATTGACAAACGGCTGTTAACAGACCATCCCCTTACCACCGTGGAAATTGCCAATCTTTTTGGCGTAGGGGTATTAAATTCCGCTCCCGGGGAAACCTGGAATTACGGTACGTCCGCAGACGTTCTCGGCGCCATTGTGGAAATCGTCTCGGGAATGCCCTTTGGGGAATTCCTGAAAAAAGAATTTTTTGAACCTTTGGAGATGGAAGATACCGGGTTCTATGTGGAGCAAAAAAAGGCGGGAAGGCTTGCCAAAAGCTACCGGAAAACGGAAAAGGGATTTGAACCTTATCATGGCAATTATTTAGGAATCAATAACGCTATGGACAGAAAGCCAGCCTTTGAATCCGGCGGGGCGGGGCTTGTCTCCACCATAGATGATTACAGCCATTTTGCCCAGATGCTTTTGGATAAGGGAGTTTATAAAAAACGGCGGATTTTGGAGGAAGCTTCAGTGGAATTTATGACTTCCCCCAAATTGGAGCCCAGGCAAAAAGAAAATCTGGGATGGGGCGTGGACTATCCCGGTTACAGTTACGGCAATCTTATGCGGATTTTAGAGAATCCCGGCATGGCTTCCGTTATGGGAAGCAGGGGGGAATACGGCTGGGACGGCTGGCTTGGCACGTATTTTTGCAACTGTCCCAAAGAGCATGTGACTATACTTTTTATGACCCAGCGCACGGAATCCGGATGGCTGCCGGTGGTAAAGCGGCTGAAAAATGTATTATACTCCAGAGCATACACATTTGCCCAATGATTTGCTTTTTTTGAAAACAGAGAATATCTGCTGGTAAATCATTTATTGTTCGTTACAATTCACGGCCTAACCAAATAGCAAAAACCTCGTAGACTGCCCTACGAGGTTTTTGCATCACAAGTAAAA
>CANRJF010000115.1 GCA_947630855.1 uncultured Lachnospiraceae bacterium | reverse complement strand
ATAGTGGCTCACACATATCCGGAATGGTGGCTCAAGCTTACCGGACAGGTGGCTCATTGGAGCACAGATTATTCACCAGGGCAGGAGAAGCATCTGCCCCATGAGCTCGGGCATGTAGTTCAGCAGAAGCAGGGCAGGGTAAAAGCGACCGGAAGCATTAACGGCGTGCCTGTAAATGAGGACAAGGCATTGGAGAGGGAAGCGGATACCTTTTTTGCAGGGGGAGCGCGGCGTAATAGCATTGCAGACAGAGGGAGCGATAAATTTGTGGGCATAATGAAGCCTCTTGCGCAGATGGAGAAGGGGGAGTCGGATACAGAAGAAGTTGTAAAGGGGGAAGCCGACAGTATATTTGATTTTGAAAAGCTTAAGAACTTCCTTAAAGAAATAATAGATAAAAACAAGGATAAAAAACCGCAGTGGAAAGGCAAAAAGCTTGATGACGGGAAACTGGAGCTTTACACGGAAAAAGTGCAGACGCTTCTTGAAGATATAAGGCAGGTGGATTTACAGTTTCTTGCGGTAGCGGCAGCTTCATTTGAGGAGGAGGGCCTGATTAAGAGAGGGGAATCTGCTGATAATGAAGTATATACTGATGATAAACTTACGGACAGTGAAAAGACAAGTTTTGGAGAGAGGGGAAATGCAGACCTTCAAAATATGTATAAAAATATTATTGAACAGAAGCTGCAATACTTAAAAGAAATCAGGGAACGGTTGGGATCGAAGGAACAGTTGGAATCGAAGATTAAAGAAAATCGAAGACAATCTAGGATTGCAGTTGGAAATCACGGCAGAGCAAAAAAACGAAAAACGGTAGCTGCAATGGAAAAAGTAGTGAACAGGCTTGAAATTCAATTACAAAACTTACAAAGCTTACAAAAATACATCGAGGATTTAGATAAGCAAATTAGAATATTAGACTCAATTTTTAAAAATGGAGCGAAAAAAGGATATGTATTTAATATAAACACATTATTAACAGAAACAGATGATAAGATAAGGATGTACATGGCAATAGTCGCTCCGAGTAAAAGCACTCATAAGGATTTATCCCTTGACACTAATGGGAAGTTAAATGCATATTCACAGCAAATGCAGTTTGGCATAGGCTCGCCGGTGCGTTCTTTTGCGTGGTATACAAAATATCTGATGGACGAATCGGCTGCTGCCAATAATACGCCGATAATACGTTCTGTTGATATGCCTGTCAAGATTTGGGAAAAGCTGCTGAATGATATGGTAAGCGAGGCGCAAAAAGAAAAAGAAAAAGATGATGACAGACCGATGAATGAAGACCAGAAGATCCCAAATCAGTTTGGAATTCCTGTTTTATCAAGTGTGTTTAAAGAATTGTTAGATAGTAATCCGGCTCTTACAACGATAAGGGAGGAAGATTCAATTCCCGATAGAATGATGGAAGGAGCCGGTGAAGTTGAAGAATTTGAACAGTTTAAAAAAGAAATAGGTTTTGAACGAGTAAAGGGAGGTGAGAAGAAAACGACAGATGTTCACTTTTTCGACTTTAATCATACGGCATTTCACAGCATCCAAGATAGAGGAAAAATAGGAAAACCCAACCTGTATACTCCGAAAGAAGCAAAGCAAAGCTATATAGAGTATAGTCAGCTTATGGATTCTCTTATTATGATAACAGGTAAGGATCATTATACGCAAAGGGCGCAGAAACTGGGAATTATAAAAGGCACATTGTCTAAAGACAAGCTTATTGAGAAAGTAACTGAGCTCTTAGAGGCTAACCATTGTCTTCCTGAAGGAAGACAATATGATTTACACGGCAATTCTATAGAATCGTTGAATGCAGAGCAAAGCTTTGCATCAAAATATATTAGAAAATTAAAAGAAGAAGATGGCGAAATTTTGTTGAATTTAACAAAGGAAAGATATAAAATCTGGTATGAGAAAATTAAAGACCAATATAGTCAAATAAAATGGACTTATAATAGAAATATTCAATTATTGCCGCGCAAAAGGAATGAGCAAGAAAAAGAAAGTTGGAGTAAAGAATGTG
This sequence comes from uncultured Lachnospiraceae bacterium, assembly GCA_947630855.1. Classification (GTDB taxonomy): domain Bacteria; phylum Bacillota; class Clostridia; order Lachnospirales; family Lachnospiraceae; genus Roseburia_B. The sequence goes on along the minus strand of CANRJF010000115.1, from coordinate 9,696 downwards.
AGAATAGAAAAAATGAAGGTATAGAAGGGTTAAGGAATAAAATAAGTAAAATCACTAAAAATGGCGGCCTTATGTTTGAACTTCAGGAGCTTGGCAGAATCGACCAAAATAATAAGGCTAAATATAACAGGCTTCCTGTCGATGAAAAAAATATAAATAATTTCTTTGGTAGTAGTGGTAGTAGTGATAGAAGTCTATTAGAGAATGTATTTAAAAGCAGCCAGGACGGAAAGATGCATGTAATAGCCTTTTGCTTTAAGCTGCTAAGGCTGATACGCGAGGACGTCACACCTAGAAAAAGCGAAGCTGCAACGGAAGCGCAAAACTTAGAAAGAGATCTTTTTGCTGAAAGAGCCTCAGGGGACTATTTTGATGTGTTGAACCGTCATGGCAGCAGACGTGTTAAAATAGGAGGTCGGGATGTGTCTATACCATTTGATAAGATGAGCAGTGTAGGCAGGTTTAAGCCTAAGGCAAATAAGCCATATACATCAATACCTTTTATAGGGGGTGCATCAGGGACTACAAGGGACATTTCAAGGGATTTAATGGAGAATATCGCATTGAATGATAAGAAAAAAATTAAGGAGTTGTTTGCAAATGAAGACAATTATTGGAAGATACAACTGATGAATGCATCCTTTATGATAACGTATTCATACCATAGCTTTCTGGAGGTTATATACAGGGCGGCAGTAACGAGATTGGAATACTTGCAAGAAGAAGAAGAAAAAGAAAAAATAAGCAAAGATATCATATGTTATTTAGAGAGATTATTCAAAGAGGATTCTGTTTCGGACAATGAACAGGACAAAAAAGAACAGATCAAAAATAAACAGATCATAAATGATATATCAAGGATTATCAGTGAAAGAAAAAATCCAGCAGATATTATTAGTGAAAGAAAAAATCTAGCAAATCCAAGGATCCATAAAGCAGTAAGCGGGAAAAGAAAGTCGAGGAAAAATAATGGAGAGAGAAAGCAGTCGAGACAAAATAAAAAGAACAGGATGTTGCGGGAGATCCAAGAGGATATGAGATATTCAAGCACATTGTTTTAATCTCCCAATATATATTATATATGATATTATTGGGGGATTTACCTAAAGAAAAAGCATATAGTCGTTTTGTGCAAAATCCCTATTGTAAATCTAAAGTATTGACGATATAAAGTACAACAGATTGTTTATGCAATCATAGAAACGGAATTCGTATTATTTTCAAGGAGGACAAATGTATGAGTGCAATTTCAGATGTGATTTCAAACATTCAGGCCAGTCAGCAGGCCAAGACGGAAGAAGTAAAAAACACGGAGAAAAAATCCGCTGTCAGAGGCAAGACCATTGGCAATCCCAAGTTAAGCAAAAAAGCTTCCGAATACTATGAGCAGTTAAAAAAGAAATATTCCAACATGGATTTCATTCTGGTGAGCAGAGACCAGAAAGCTGCTGCCCAGGCTCAGGCAGGAAGTTATGCCAACCCCTGCAAAATGGTGGTTCTTATTGACGAGGACAAAATAGAGCGCATGGCGGAAGATGAAAGTTACAGGAAACAGTATGAGGGAATTATAGCCAATGCAGCCAGCGGAGTTTCCCAGTTAGGTAAAAAACTCGCGGCCACCCCCGGCGTTAAGGGTTATGGCATGCAGGTAAACAGTAACGGCACGGCTTCTTTCTTTGCAGTGATTGACAAGTCTTTAGCAGCCCAGAGAAAGAGAATCGAGAAGAAAGCCCAGGAGAAAAAAGAAGAGAAGAAGATTCAGGAGAAGAAAGCGCAAAAAGAAGAGCAGCAGGAGCGCTTAGATGCTTCCAGGACAAAGGGAAGCAATAAATCAGAAAATATCAAGGCAGAGGAAGATTTAGTAACGGTTACCGCATCTTCCATGGAAGAACTGCTTAAGAAAATCGATGATGTTATGTTTGAGAGTCTCAGCGATTATTCACAGACAGAGGAGGAGAAGAAAGTAGGCCAGTCCTTCGATTTCTCCGTATAGCAGCCGCTTTTAATACTTTAACCAGCTTTATCAGCAAAAAAAGAAGCCGTCACCATGGTTTCTTTTTTTTGTGCGGCAAAAGTGTATGCTCTGGAGTATAACTTAAACTGCCGGATTTCTGAAAAGTTCATTATTTTCTATATGTAGTTCAAAATTTGCTTAAAAACTATTATCTTAACAGAAAACCTTGAAAATCAATATTATGTCATGTTATAATATGTGCATGTGTAAAAACTATATAAATGGTCGGCAGGCAAAATGCCGAAGAATGGAGGAAAAAATGGATTTAAATTTAAGACCGGAAAACGAATGCAAATTTGACGCAGTATCATTGGGCGAGGTTATGCTGCGTTTAGACCCAGGCGAAGGCAGAATCCGTACTGCAAGGTCATTCCGCGCATGGGAAGGCGGCGGAGAATATAACGTAGTCCGCGGCTTAAGAAGATGTTTTGGGATGAAAACAGCCGTGATTACAGCTTTTGCCGATAACGAAGTAGGTATGCTTATGGAGGACTTTATTCTTCAGGGCGGTGTGGATACTTCCTTAATCAAATGGATGAAGACAGACGGAATCGGAAGAATTTGCAGGAACGGTATTAACTTTACGGAGAGGGGATTTGGCATCCGTGGGGCAGTGGGATGCTCCGACCGTGCAAATACGGCAATTTCCAAAGCAACACCACAGGATTTTGATTTTGATTACATTTTTGGTGAATTGGGCGCACGCTGGCTCCATACCGGCGGAATTTATGCGGCTCTTTCCGAGCAGTCCTGCGAGACGGTTATTGAGGCTATTAAGACGGCTAAGAAATATGGAACCATTGTATCTTATGACTTAAATTACCGTCCGTCCATGTGGAGCGCTATCGGCGGACAGGCTAAGGCTCAGGAAGTAAATAAAGAAATTGCCAAATATGTTGACGTTATGATTGGCAATGAGGAAGACTTTACCGCATGTCTTGGATTTGAGATTGAAGGCAATGATGAGAACTTAAAAGAGTTAAACCTTGACGGATATAAGAAGATGATTAACGAAGCAGCAAAGGCATATCCTAACTTTAAGGCAGTTGCAACGACTCTCCGTGAAGTTAAGACGGCTACGGTAAATGACTGGAGCGCAATCTGCTGGGCAGACGGAGAAGTTTACAAAGCAAAAGATTACAAAGGCCTGGAAATTATGGACCGTGTAGGCGGCGGCGATTCCTTTGCATCCGGTTTGATTTACGGATTGATGACAACAAACAATGCAGAGACGGCAGTAAATTATGGTGCAGCCCACGGCGCACTTGCAATGACAACACCTGGTGATACCACAATGGCAAGCAAGAAAGAAGTAGAAGGCATCATGGGTGGCGCAGGCGCAAGGGTTCAGAGATAGAACCTTCTTTGGAAAAATCAGGAATTTATCCGTCTGTTTCGACATTATTTGCATAGAGCCTGTCTTATAATTTTCTCAGGCTAAGACAGGGAGGAGAAAATTATGGCAAGAAATATGTGGTTGGAACAGAAACTCATGTTTGCAATGGAACTGATACGCAGACAGGGTACAGGAAAGGATGTAAAGGCATTAGAAGATATTCGGATAATTGAAGATTTGCTGTCAAAAAAAGGCGACAGCGATTATAATCCCATAGCAGAAGATGACCGAATCCGCAGAGAGTATCCCATTATTGAACTGCTGGAAATCTGGAATAAAAACAGAATATGCAGGGAAGAGAGGGAAGAATACGATTTCTTAAACCGGCTGGAAAATGACAGATTTGGCATTTTTGTGGATGTACTTATGAAACACGGCATGGTAAAAGATTATAAAGAGATGGTGGTTGCATAGGCAGCCGCCATTTTTTCTATGTGCAGAGTCGCGCAGGGAAAATAGCTGCTGACGCAGCACGCGGCTCGCACAGCGAGCAGGGTCGATAAATCTCCCCTACTCGATTTATTCAATTGTTTCTGCATCATATACTTTACAATCCATGACTTTTGACCTAAAATATAGATAGGTATATTTTTGCGAGGTAGATGTATATGAAGAAAAAGGGTATCTGTATAATTGTGGGAGTTGCGGTTATGTCATTTGTGATAGGCGGATGCGGGAAAAAGCAGAAACAACTGACAGACCCCAAAAATCCGGTGACATTAACAGTATGGCACTATTATAATGGTTCCCAGCAGGAAGCATTCCGAAGCCTGGTAGAAGAATTTAACGACACGGTGGGCAGGGAGAAGGGAATTTATGTAAAGTGCACAAGCAAGGGAACTGTGGGAGAGCTGGAGGAAGCAGTCCAGGATTCATTGGAGAAAAAAGTCGGGGCAGAAAAGATGCCGGACATGTTTTCGGCATACGCAGATACTGCATACATGATTGAACAGCAGGGGGGACTGGCAAATATCTCCCAGTATATAACAGAAGATGAACTGTCGGAGTATGTGGATTCATACGTGGAAGAAGGCTATATTGCAGAAGACGGGGGCCTTCGGATTTTCCCGGTGGCAAAGTCTACGGAGATTTTGATGATGAACAAGACGGACTGGGAGGCTTTTGCCGGGGATACGGGAGCATCCCAGGAGGAGCTTTCCACGATAGAAGGCATTGTAAATCTGGCTGAGGAATACTATAACTGGACAGATGCCATGACCCCGGATATTAATGGGGATGGGAAGGCATTTTACGGCAGGGATTCCATGGCAAATTATTTTGTTATCGGCATGCGCCGTCAGGGAACGGAGATTTTTCAGGTGGACAACGGAAAAGTGACGGTTAATGATGATAAAGATAAAATCCGCCGCCTGTGGGATAACTGTTATGTGCCTTACATAAAAGGATATTTTGCAAGTTTCGGTTCATTCCGTTCAGATGATGTAAAGACAGGGGATTTGATTGCATATACAGGTTCCACAGCCTCAGCCATGTATTTCCCTGATGAGATAGAGACGGCGGAAGGCAGTATGCCCATTGATTATGCTGTTTTGCCGGCGCCTATGTTAGAGGGGGAGGAATCCTATGTCATCCAGCAGGGGGCAGGAATTGTGGTGACAAAATCGGAGGAGGTAAGGGAGTACGCATCCGTTGAATTTTTAAAGTGGATAACAGAGGCGGAACATAATATCCGGTTCGGATGCGAAGCCGGGTATCTTCCGGTTAAGAAAGACGCAGTCACAAAAGAAAAACTGGATGAAGTCATTGAGACAAATAAACTTCATGTCTCCAATAAAATGTATGATTGTCTTACAAATGTAATTGACAATGCACAGGACAGAAAATTATATGCATGTCAAAGCTTTTCAGGGGCTTCCCGTGCCCGTAAGCTGTTGGAATATTCCCTTTCCGATAAGGCGGCAGAAGACAGGCAGCAGGTGGAAGAGGCGTTGGAGGCGGGCAGTACTTTGGAAGAAGCATGCGCTCCATATCTTACGGATGAAACATTTGATGCATGGTACACAGAATTTGACAGTGCATTGAAGGCGGCAGTCCAATAATGTATTGAATAAAAAGCAAGCAAGAAGGTGTGAAACCCATGAATGGAGAAAAGAGAAAAACAATGTTTCGGCTGCTGCTGTTTCCATTGATACTGCTTTTGGCAGTGCAATGCATTATTTCTTTTGGAATGCTGTTTGCCACCCACACATTTACAGTGTTAAGGGATGATGCCGTGGAAACTATGATGCGGACAGTAAGCAATCGAAAAGTAATTCTGCAGAATGACATGCTTCAGAGATGGACATCTATCTGTCAGGATACGGACGGAATGAATCAGCAGTTAAAGCAGTTTTTATTAAGCCAGCGGGCAGATGTGGAGGATTTGGCATCTTCTAAGGAATTAAAGGAAGGATATCTGAAAGAAATATTTCCCGGCTGTGTAGATAAAGTCCAGTACAGCACGGTAACAGGCATGTTTGTGATACTGGCAAATGATGAAGAAGACAATACGGAAAATTATGAAGGTTTTTATGTCCACCATGCAGATGTGTTTTCCGGAGTTTCCCGGGGAGACCTTTTGATGGAGAGAGGGAATAAAAATCTGGCGAGAGAAAAACATATTCCTTTGGATGTAAGCTGGAAAACCAATTTTGACCTTATGCACCCGGGGGTAAGGGAGGCGGACGACTTTTTTTACCAGCCCCTTCAGGCGGGAGAAGAAAACCGGGAAGTGGATGTCCAGAAATTGGGGTATTGGTCAAATTCTTTCTATCTGGAAGAAAAAGAGGATAACGGTTATAAAAGGATTACTTATTCCGTGCCTTTAATTTGTGATGAAGTGGTATATGGTGTTATGGGAATTGAAATTTCCCTGGATTATTTAAATACATATTTCAATTTGGAAGAATTAAGCGAGAACGGGGATACAGGATATGCCATAAGTATTGCCAATGGGGACGGTACTTATTCGGTTGTGTCCGAGGAAGGGACTTTGTGCAGCCTTTTACAGAATGAAAGGGACGAACTGGAAATCAGGGAAGCGTTTGTTGATGGTTTTTATCAGATAGACGGGCCTTTCACGAAAAAGATTTGTGCGGTTGCCAGCCATTTGGATATATATGGGAATAATACGCCTTATGAGAATACGGATTGGGTTTTAGTAGGGTTAAGTACAAGGAAAAATGTTTTCGGGCTGTATCACCGGATGTACATATACATGATATTAGCCCTTGTTATCGGCATGTTTTTCGGTATTGCCGGAATGTTCTTTGCCCTCAGGAATTTACTGAAGCCCTTTGGCAGCCTTCTCCACTGTGTAGAAGGGGGAACAGAGGGGATAGCAGGTTACCGCAGGTCAAATATTAAGGAAATTGAAAATCTATATGATGTGATTTCTGATTTGACCACCCGGCAGAAGCTTATTAATGAAAGGCTTATGGAAGAAAAAGAGCGGTATCGCCTGGCAATGGACGGGAGTGATGATATCTTTATCACCTATGAATTTAAGACTGCCAAACTGGAAATACATAATCATAAAGATAAAGAGGGAAAACTGGACTGTAATCAGATTTCTGACCGAATCGGCTTTTATTGGAGAGACGATATTCATCCTGACGACCAGGAAAAAATGGAACGGCAGTTTGAGAAAATGGAAGGAAGTTATGATATAGAATACAGGTTGATGCAGGAAGGATGGGAGGGATACCGCTGGCAGAATTTAAGGGGTACTGTAATAAAACGGGAGGACGGTGACAACCCCCGCCTGGTAGGCACGATTAAAGATATCAATGAGAGTAAGCTGTATGAAATTGAGCAGCAGAAAAAATCAGTGTATGATGTACTTACCGGTCTTTATACGAAAAAGGCAGGAATGGAGAGGATTCGTAAAAGCCGCAGGACGGAGTCGGAAGGCACATTCTTGTATCTGCAGATTGTGTGGAAGCAGGGGATTGATAACAGATACGGGCGAACATTTAAGGATTTGATTATAGAGGAAGTTGGAAATTGGCTTATTGAGCTGGCAGCCCTGCCCCAGGAAGGCAGTGAAGTTTATATTATAATGCGCGTGGGGGACAGTGATTTTCTGGCGTGGATACCGGGAACGGACGGGGAGGAAGTAAATTCCTTTGCAGAGTATGTGGCATTGCAGGCAGAGTCGGCATTTAACCAGCGTGAAGAACTGCTGCGGATAAAAGTTTCCCAGGAGAATGTGGACAATGATATGAGCACACAGGTGACCATGGACCATATTTTCCGGGAATATTCCGTTTCTCCTATTATATCTTCCGGCAATGACGTAAAATCCAATATGCTTTCTTTAGTCTTAAGTATATTTGACAAGGGCGGAGATTTCAGGGTAAAAATGGATGTCCTTATGCGGAAGCTGGGACGTTTCTATCATGCCCAGGATGTTTTGCTTACGATAATAGACCATAATTTTCTCACCATGTATGTGGAGTATCAATGGCACAGACAGGAAACAGACGATGTTTCCCAGGAGATGATATATTATGACGAGGATGAATTGTCCAGATATGAGGAAAGTTTAAATCAGGAGGCAGAAGCCGTCTTTATAGAGTCAGTAGGGAGGGAAAAAATGTTCCAAAGCCTGCTGCCGGTTATTGGGGATAAAAATGGTTTTGTAGTGCCTCTTATGGATGACGGAAGCCTTATAGGGTTCTTATGCCTGCTGGGGCTTAATGAACAGCAGCAGCGGATTGCGGAAATCGGAAAAGAGATAAGGGAGATTTCAAGTATTATCCAGAAACGTTTAAATACGGAGAAACATGATGTTGCCAGCAAGGCAAAGACGGAATTTTTATCCAGAATGTCCCATGAAATCAGGACACCTATGAATGGAATTATGGGAATGACGGAAATTGCACTGAGGGAAGGCCAGAACCATGAACGGATGTTGGACTGCTTACAGAAAATCCGCAAATCCTCCCAGTATCTTCTGGAAATTGTCAATGGAATCCTGGATATGTCAAAGATTGAAAGCGGCAAGATGAGCCTGAACATTCAGGAATTTGATATTGAAGAAATGTTAGAGGATGTAAGATTCTTAATCCAGCCACAGGCAAAGGAAAAACATGTGGAACTGGAGTTTGTAACGGACTTTTCCAACACCAGCCTGTTAGGAGACAGGACAAGGATTTCCCAGGTGCTTATTAATCTTTTGGGCAATGCGGTGAAATTTACAAACCCACAAGGCAGGGTAATGCTGACGGTCAAAACCCTTTCTGTTAAAGGAAAGCAGAATGAAATTTATTTTGAGATAAAAGACAGCGGAATCGGCATCAGCAAAGAAGACCAGATGAGAGTGTTCCATTCTTTTGAACAGGTGTCCCATGATACGGCAAAGACAAAAGGCACAGGTTTAGGACTTACCATCAGCAACCGTCTGGTGCACATGATGGGTGGAGAAATAGAGCTGGAGAGCACTCCGGGCAAGGGAAGTACTTTTAAGTTTGTCATTTTACTGGAATCGGCGGAAAGTGTTAAAGATGAAAGTGAACAGAATCAGCAGCCTATATCTTTTGAAAATTTCCACATCCTTGTGGTGGAGGATAACGAGTTAAACAGGGAAATCATCTGTGAACTTTTAGAGGATTACGGCTTTATTGTTGACACGGCTTTTGACGGACAGCAGGCAGTGGATAAGCTGGAGGAAAATGAACCCGGCACATATGATTTGGTGCTGATGGATATTATGATGCCGGTAATGGACGGTATGGAGGCTTCCAGGACAATCCGGCACTCAAAACGTCAGGATTTAAGGAAGATTCCTATTGTGGCAATGACTGCCAATGCATTTGACGAAGATATGAAAAAGTCCATGGAGTGCGGAATGAACGGCCATCTTTCAAAACCCGTGGAGATGGATAAACTGCTGGACACATTCAAGACAATTTTAAAACCGGAATAAATACAAAAAAGAAGCTATGCTTTTCATTAGGCATAGCTTCTTTTTTACTTTATAGGAAATTGCGATTTTTTTGAGGACAGGGAAAAACACATGTTTGTCGAACATACGTTAGAAAAACATGTGTTTGAACATGAAAATAAGATGGCGCCCTGTTTAGAAGATATAAAAACCTTCTACGCCAGCCTCGTCATCAAATAAGTCATCCTCATTTAAGAAATAGTCCATATCGAGAAGGTCATCCTCGCTCATGCGGCGAATGTCCTCGGATGTCATGCCTTCTGGTGGGTTATCCATATATTTTCTGCGTAGTTTCTCTGTGTCCGGGTTCATTTGTGCAGCCTCCTTTTAAAGGAGTAT
>CANRJF010000114.1 GCA_947630855.1 uncultured Lachnospiraceae bacterium | reverse complement strand
TCCCATGGGATGATGACGTAGACATTGCCATGGTAAGGAGCGAATACCGCAAATTCTGCAAGGCATGCAAAAAAGAATTGGATACAGAGAAGTATTTTTTCCAGACTCACGACACGGATCCGGAATATCGGTGGGGGTATGCCAAAGTACTGAAAAACGGCACTTCCTTTATTCGGTATGGACAGGAGCATATGAAAATGCGCAGAGGGGTATATGTGGAAATTTTCCCCATGGATGGAATTCCAGAAAAATACATGGAAAAGAAATTCTACAATTTCCTGAGAGTCTGCTGCAGGAAAATCATGTATTCGGAAGCCGGAAAAGTTTGTTCTGAAAATGTACTGTTCAGGTTATGGTACAGCTTATTGAATAGAATCCCAGTGGACAGTGCGTTTGCTATGCTGGATTTTCTGTCCAGAAAATATGATGAAAGAAAAGCAAAGTATGTGACGTGCCTGTCTTTTCCCGACTGTTGGATAAAGGGAGAGCCAGGGTTTAAGAGAGAATATTATCTGAAAACAAAACGTATGCCCTTTGAGGGAAAGGAAATCAATGTTCCACAAAAAGAGAAGGAATTGCTGGTAACTTTGTATGGCAAAGACTATATGACACCGCCGCCAGAAAAGGAACGGGAAACACATATCCCGGCATCCAGTTTCGATTTCTAATTTTCAGACCACTTTATTGGTTTCCCTGGCCAAAAGGCCTGAATATCAAATAAAGGAGTCAATTACATGAAGCTAGTGTTGTTTGGTACTGGGGATGACTGCCTAAAGTGTCTTGATATCTTGAAAGTATTGGGAAAAGAACCAGACTATCTTACTGACAATAATCCCTCTAAATGGGGAAAATTTTTAGAAGGCAAAGAAATCATCCCACCACAGGAACTTTTGAAAATGAATTGCCAGATTATGATTTCAACTTCAGATTATCAGGAAAAAATCATAAATCAACTTACAAAAATGGGCCTGTACGACAGGATATTAAAATATGCACCTGTTTTTCGACAATATATTGAAAAAAAAGCAGAATCATACTATACAGATGAAATAGTTATGCATACTGAAACATGTATTCTAGTGGATGCTTTTATGGGTAATGGATGGGATGGAGATCAACAGTATGCGTGCTATATTGCTGCTGGCTTAACAAAGCGGGGTTATGCTACGCATGTATATGCAAAGGATTCTCTGGTACCTCAGTCATCAGACACGGAAGAACTGATTTCCCGTTTCCCATGGAACAAAAAGCAGTACTGGGAAACGCTGTTACCAATTGTAAAAGACATGGAACAGCGGCTCCCTTTTATATTGATTGCTAATTCTTTAGAATATGTCATGGCGGCTGCATACATATTAAAACAGCAATACCCAGATAAGATAAAGATTATATCAGTTATGCATAATGACAACTATTCTTTATACGAGAGACAGGCACAATGGCAGGACAGTCTGGATTTGATTCTTGGAATCAGTGAAAAAATTGTGGGCACATTAAAAACCATATGGAAAATACCGGAAGAAAAAATACATTACAGAATAAACCCTGTTTTTTGGAAATGTGATGGGGCAAGCCTCAGTGCAAAGCATAATTTTCCACAATGTGCGGAATATATCCAGATTGGATGGGGTGGGCGTCTGACTTCTTCACAAAAAAATGCCCATTTGCTGCCTGTACTGATAGACGCTCTCGAAAAAAGGTATGTGAATTACCACATGGAAATAGCCGGAGATGGTTCTTATTATACTGACTTACAGACATTTCTTGAGGGAAAAAATTTAACAGGAAAAGTCCGGCTTCTGGGCCGACTGGACCATTATGCCATGAGAGAATTCTGGAAACATCAGCAAATATATATTAATATCTCAGAATGGGAAGGCTGCTGTCTTGCGATGCTGGAGGCAATGGAGTGTGGCGCCGTCCCGGTAGTTACTAATGTCAGCGGCACATCAGATGTTGTTTGTGACGGTCTGACAGGTTTTAAAGTGAATCTTGAAGAAGCAGACCGGATGATAGGTAAAATTGCTGACAAAATTGCCTTTTTGGCAGAAAATCCGGAAAAAAGGAACCAGATGTCACGTGAAGCCATGAAAACAGTAAGAGAAAAATGTGATTTGAACCAATACATCGACTACATGGATGCTTTGATTCAAGCAAGTATCTATAAACATTTGAAATAAACCCAGAAAAAAGAAACGGCGAAATTATGAATTTAGTAACTGTAATTGTGCCCATTTACTATGGGCAAAAATATGTCAAAGGAATAATAGCGCAAGTAGAAGCAGCCAGCAGGCAGATGCATCCAAAAGATTCCGTAGAATTACTATTGGTCAACGATGCCCCGGATGCTCCGCTTAAGGAAAGTGAACTGCGCTCAAAATCCATTAAAATTGTAGTATTAAACACAGACATCAACCGGGGAATACACGGTGCCAGAGTGTGGGGTCTGTCTCATGCAGAGGGAGAATATATAATATTTTTGGATCAGGACGATATCATAAGCCAGGACTATATTTGTGACCAGCTCAGCAAAATTGGTAAGGCTGACGCTGTCGTCTGCCGGCTAATCAGTGCGAACAAATTGCAGTATACCGATTCCCACAGATTTGAAGATGTCATAACAAAAGATTATATGTTAGACTGCTGGAATCCAATTGAATCGCCTGGACAAGTATTGATTCGAAAAAGCTCCATACCAGATGCCTGGAAACAAAATATTATGAAGCATAATGGCGCAGATGATTACTTTTTATGGCTTTGCATGTTCGCTGAAGGCAGGACATTTGCATTGAATCAAAAGGTGCTTTTTGAACATATTGTCACAGAATGGAACACTTCAAGCAATACAAACTTAATGATGGACTCAGAATGTGAAATGATTCAACTTATTTTAGAAAACCATGTTTTTTCAGGAGAAGATGAAAAACGCATACAAAGACTTCCGAATATATTAAGAAAAAACCATGTTACAGAATTGGAAATTTGCCGGGATGCATACAGTGTGTATGACAAATGGCTTGCCCAGACATTAGATGGGCACAACCCCGTAGAGACTTTCAGTAAGGCAGGAATTAAGACTGTTGCCATATATGGCGCTGGTTATATTGGAAAAAGTATTTACAAATTGATGAAACAGACAACGGTACAAATTGTGTTCTATCTTGACAGGAACGCTAATTATATAAATCTGGAGATACCTGCTTACACAATAGAAGATTCTCCCCAAGAGGTTGGAGGAATTATCATATCACTTTTTAAAGGCGCAGAGTTAATCAAGGAAAATCTAAAGGGGAAATTTGACTGTCCCATATATACGATCAGAGAGTTCCTCCGTTTATAGATATTTGTAGACGGTATGATACATCAACCAGATAAGGTTAAAAAGAGTGGGAAGGGGATTCTTAATGCATGAGCAGACAAACAAAATGAAATTATATTTTTGGGGAACAGGTAACGGATGCCAGAAGGCATTGGCAAACTTTGTGGGTAATGCCGAAATCATCGGTTTTATAGACAACGATCCCGGACAGCATGGAAAAACCTTTCATAATAAGGTGGTACTGGGTTTTCAAGACATCCAGAAAGACTACGACTATATAATCGTTACTGTAAAAGATTATGATTCTGTCATATATCAGCTTGAGAAAAACAATATTAACCTGAATAAGGTACTCTTCTATTTTGACGGTTCTCAAAGCGAGGAAACGCTGAAAAAATTTTTCGACATTAAAGGATGGAAAATAGATATTTTAGAAGAACGCATGTTGAAGCTTGAAAAATTGCTGGATATAAATACTTACAATATGCAATATGAGACTGCCGATAAAATCAGAAAGGGCAAATACACTTTTCCGATATTGCATAGCAACGAGGAGGCCGTAGAACGTATTGTCAATGAACGCTGTTCACTAATCAGGTTCGGAGATGGAGAGTTTGAGATTATGGCCGGCAAAGAAAGAGCTCCTTTCCAGGAATGCGACAGGCTTTTATCAAAAAAATTAAAAGAGGCGGTAATGACAGATAAGGATAACATTCTAATAGCCATTGCGGATAATTATGGGGATCTTGATATTTATACTGAGGAATATGCATTCGGAATAAGGGAATATATGACAGATGAAGTGAGAGCATTCCATTGGTCAGTGCTTAATCCAAATAAAGTTTACTATGACGCCTACATGTTTAAATGTTATCTGCCATACAGAGACAAGGCAGGGACACAGAAACGAATTGACCTTATAAAAAGAATCTGGGAGCAAAGAGACGTCGTACTGGTTGAGGGGAGCCAGACACGCACCGGGCAGGGAAATGACCTGCTGGACAATGCAAGAACTGTCCAAAGGATATTATGTCCAACTCAAAATGCCTTTGCATATTATAACGACATACTGAATGAGGTAAAAAAAGTACCAAAGGAATCGATGATTTTATGTGCATTAGGCCCTGCGGGCAAGGTTATGGCATGTGAATTGATTTCCTGTGGATACCAGGTTGTAGATATCGGGCAGTTAGATATTGATTATGAGTGGTATAGAGCAGGCAAGGAGATGAGGGTTCCGGTTCCCACCAAATATGTGGCGGAGCTCCCCCCAGCAGAAATCGAGGAGATAGATGACAGAAAATATACAGGAGAAATTATCGCACATGTTGGCAGATAAATAATAATAGATACCAAACGATGGTGTGGGAGGAAATGTAGTGGGCGTACTATTTAGCATTATTATGCCAGTATATAACAATGAAAAATATTTTCCATTAGCAGTAGACAGTATTTTAACACAGGAATTTGAAGATATGGAATTGATTATTGTTGATGACGGCTCAACGGATTTAACACCACAGTTAGCAGATAAAATTGCAGAACAGGATAAAAGAGTAAAAGTTATTCATCAAGAAAATCAGTGGATATTTGCCAGTTATAATAATGGGATTAGAGAAGCTAAAGGAGAATACATTTACATTGTAAATTCTGATGATAAATTAAGAACTGGAGCCTTATTATTGATGGAACAGAAAATACAACAGTACCATCATCCGGATGTGATTTGGACAAAAGTTTTGCCTCATCGTTGTGATTTATCTCAAAATATATTAGAGTATGACTTCCCTAAATGGGATGAACTTGTACAAGAAGAACAATACTATCCCACCCCAGAGACGGTTCAACGGGCATGGATGTATTTTTTGGAAAGTCAATTGGCACAAAATCAAATAAATTTGTATAAAAGAGAACTTTTCTTACAACATCCGTTTTGCAATGATTTCTATGGTTCAGACACATTATTTAATATTGACATAGCAAGGGATGTCTGCTCAGCTCTTGTAATCAAAGAGCCGATATATGATTTTTTTGAATATCAAAATGAAAATATGAATGCGTCAGCCGGAAAATACTATGAAAATGAAAAAATAATGTTTAATGAAATTTATATAAAATATCTTCATTTGTTTCAAGACTGGGAAATACCAGAAGAAGAATATTTAACATATTTTTGTAAACGCAGAATTTCAGAATTTACTTTGACTATAAGAAATTTGAAGGCAGCTAATTGTTCTCTATCATTAGAAGAAAAATTAAAGCGTATTTATGTAGAATATGCTATGGATGATATTGTCCGGCAATGTGTGGAAAAATTAGGAATATGGGAAGAGTTTGAAAGCCGTACCTTATCGGGAACACGTGAATTACTTGTTGATGAAATGCTTGCAGAAAGCAGCGAAATGTATTTTGCATATGAATTATTGGACGGACTATTAAAGTATGAAAAAGATGAAGATGATTATAAAAAGATAAAAAATGCTATTGCCCATCCAAATAATCCAGCACATATTGGACAAGTCTTTTTTGAAAAATTAGCGCTTTAAAAATTGTTCTTTAATAATATAAAAATTTCTGGGTATTTTGTGTAAAAAGTTTATTTTAAAAAGGAAAAATATAATGAAATATTTAATTTTGGGTGTTAACGGCATGGCAGGGCATATGATTGCTCAATATTTAACAGAACAGGGGAATGACGTAATTGGTTTTGCCAGGGTAAAAAGTCAGATTTGTCCAACTATAATAGGAGATGCCCTAAACAGAGAAGAGGTAGATGAGACATTGCAGTCAAGCACTTATGACTGTGTAGTTAATGCAATCGGAGTATTGAATAATTTTGTAGATAAAAATCTATCAGAGGGAATTTATCTAAATAGTGTATTTCCTCATTACGTTGCAAAGCAATTAAAGGATACGAGTGCAAAATTCATCCATATCAGTACAGACTGTGTTTTTGAGGGGACACGAGGAAACTACACGGTACAAGATTATCCTGATGCAACATCTTATTATGGACGTTCTAAAGCATTAGGAGAAGTACAATATGGAAAGAATTTAACACTGAGAACATCAATTGTTGGACCTGAATTAAAACAGAGCGGGATAGGATTGTTTCACTGGTTTATGTCACAATCTGGTACAGTAAATGGATATGACAAGGTGTTCTGGTCAGGAGTTACGACTCTGCAACTGGCAAAAACTATTGAAGAAGATCAACAAAAAAATAGAATAGGTTTATATCATTTAGTAAACAATCAACAAATTAGCAAATACGATTTACTGCAATACTTTAATCGATATTGTAGAACATATCCTATTGAAATTAAGAGGGATAGTAGTGTTATAAGTGATAAAACTTTACTTAATACAGAAAAAATGGATTTTATAGTTCCGTCATACCAACAAATGATAAAAGATATGGCAGATTGGATAGTAGAACATCCAAAACTATACAAACAGTATCAAGGAGTATAGTAAATGAAACAATTAAAACTTATGACAATTTTAGGAACAAGGCCTGAGTTGATTCGACTGTCTGAAATTATCAAAAAAGCTGATTACTATTTTGAACATATTTTTGTTCATACCGGACAGAATTATGATGCAAGATTAAATGATATTTTTTATGATGATTTAGAATTACGCAGACCTGATTATTATTTGGATGTGGCAGGAAAGGATTTAGGAGAAACATTAGGAAATATTATTACCAAATCATATTGTTTAATGCAGAAGCTCCATCCAGATGCTTTATTGATTTTAGGTGACACGAACTCCGCATTAGCGGCAATTTCTGCGAAGAGATTAAAAATCCCGATTTTTCACATGGAAGCTGGAAATCGATGTTTTGATGAAAATCTCCCAGAAGAAACAAATAGACGTATTGTAGATCATATTTCAGATGTAAATCTTCCCTATACAGAGCATGCAAGACGCTATCTGCTGGCAGAAGGTGTGCGAAAAGAGCATATATATGTAACAGGTTCTCCCATGCGGGAGGTAATTTTAGCTCATCAGAAAAAAATTGACGTGAGCAATGCGGTAGATAGTCTGGGATTAGAGCCACAAAAATATATCGTGTTATCCGCTCACCGAGAAGAAAATATTGACCATGAAAAACATTTTCAAATTCTGATGAACGCTATCAATAAAATGGCTGAAGTTTATCAAATGCCAGTAATTTATTCAATGCATCCTAGAAGTGCAAAGTTCGTCAAAGAGCGTGGGTTCAAGTTTAATCCACTTGTTCAGAACATGCCGCCTTTCAATTTTACGGATTATAGTGCATTAATGAAAAATGCTTTTTGCGTTGTTTCAGATAGTGGAACTATGCCAGAGGAAGCTGCTGTGTGTCATTTCCCGGCAGTTTGTATCAGAACTTCAACAGAACGTCCGGAAGCATTAGATAAAGGTGCTTTTGTAATTGGGGGTATTACTGAAACAACACTGCTACAATCCGTAGATATAGCAGTTAAGATGGCTAAATTAGAAGAAGTTGATGAAAATGTTCAAGATTACATATCACAGAATGTATCCTCTACAGTAATTAAGATAATACAAAGTTATACCAATATTATAGATGACAAAATATGGAGGAAAGAGAAATGAGTTTTTTTTCAGATAAGACATTGATGATAACAGGTGGAACAGGTTCTTTTGGAAATGCAGTATTAAAAAGATTTCTGGACACAGATATCAAAGAAATTCGCATTTTTTCCCGCGATGAAAAGAAACAAGATGATATGCGCAAATTTTATAATAATTCGAAAATAAAGTTTTACATAGGTGATGTGCGTGATATAAGAAGTGTAAGAGATGCTATACATGGAGTGGATTTCATTTTCAGTGCAGCAGCGTTAAAACAGGTGCCCTCTTGTGAATTTTTCCCAATGGAAGCGGTCCGCACAAATGTCATCGGAACAGATAACGTCTTAACAGCGGCAATACAAGAAGGGGTTCAAAAGGTGATTTGTCTTTCAACAGATAAAGCAGCTTATCCAATTAATGCAATGGGCATTAGTAAAGCAATGATGGAACGTGTGTTCGTTGCTAAATCCAGAAATACAGATACAACAACGATTTGTGGTACAAGATACGGAAATGTTATGTGTTCTCGTGGTTCAGTGATACCGTTATTCATTGAACAGATTAAAAGCGG
This sequence comes from uncultured Lachnospiraceae bacterium, assembly GCA_947630855.1. Lineage (GTDB taxonomy): Bacteria > Bacillota > Clostridia > Lachnospirales > Lachnospiraceae > Roseburia_B. The sequence goes on along the minus strand of CANRJF010000114.1, from coordinate 3,343 downwards.
AAAGCAGATTACAGTAACAGATCCGGAAATGACACGCTTCTTAATGAGTTTAGATGAGGCTGTAGATTTAGTGATGTTTGCTTTTGAAAATGCTAAACCGGGTGACATTATGGTTCATAAAGCACCAGCGTGTACTATTGGCGTATTGGCACAGGCAATTCAAACATTATTTCATGATAAGAAAGATATACATTATATTGGAATTCGCCACGGTGAAAAAAAATTTGAAACATTATTGACAAAAGAAGAATGCTTACATGCGCAAGATTTGGGTAACTTTTATCGTGTTCCGGCAGATAATCGTGATTTAAACTATGAACAATACTATGAGCAGGGACATATAGAACAAGTAAAATTGGAGGAATTTACATCCAATAATACAAAAATTTTGAATGTTGAACAGGTAATGGATAAATTATTGTCACTGGAATATGTACGTAAAGAACTTGAAAATATTTGACAGGGGGTATTCTTATGGATCCTAGGAGGTATTTTTTTGAATTATTAATATCAGAGAACTCAAAGAGAATATTAGAGTTGGGTCCTCTAAATAGACCTATTGCAGATAAAAGAAAATATCCTAATACTTTTTACTGCGATATCCGCTCCACGGAAGAAGTGAAAAAACTTTATTCTGGGAATGATTATTTGGAAGCAACGGGTATCACTGTAAATCCTGAAACGATTGTACCAATTGATTTTGTTATAAAAGGGAGTTATAAAGACACTTTTGAAGAAATAGAAAAGTTTGATTATGTGATTGCTTCACATGTAATGGAACATATGGAAGATATCATTTCTGCTTTTCTTGATATTAGCACGATTTTAAAACCGGGTGGACTTCTTTATCTTGTTTATCCTGATAAAAGATATTGCTTTGACCACTTTAGGACTTCTGCGTCTTTTCGGGATGCCTATAATGTGTTTGTAAATGATCCGTCAGAAAATGCATCTATGGTATTTGATTTTTATTATTCTGTTATCCCTGAAAATTCCCCTGAAGTATTTTGGAAAAAAGATGACATTTTAACATTCTTGCCTACGGCAGATTTTGATAATGCTGTAAAGAAATATAAAAAAGTACGGGAAAAAGGAGAAAAAATAGATGATGTACATTATTGGCCATTTAGCGATATGGATTTTCTAAAGTTCTTATATGATTGCACACGTGCAAAATTACTGCCCTTCCATTGCGTTGCATTTCATCCTTGCATGGAGAATGACCAGCAATTTATGGTTGCTTTACAATATGACCCTAATATACAATTACATCCCGAGCAAGCATTAAAAGAACTGGTACAACATATGGAAAATACTATACCTGATTACTTTTCATCTAAAGACATTAAACAGGGTAACGAACTTGAAGATTTAAAATCTTTAATCAATGAACAAAATCATGTAATTGATTTACAGGAAAAAGCACTTGAACTTTTAGAGAAAAAAGTAAAAGAGCAGGAAAAAATAATCAATAGCTTACAAGTAAATAATATGAAAAAGTAATTGTATCCTATTATAACTTGTTGCCACAGCAAACTTGGAGAGGAGAATAGAATCCTCTCTGGGAATTCCATAAGTGTTCTTGGACAGCATCTGTGGAATAGTCTACATAAAAGCTTCTGAATTACTGCTCTTTGCATTGTCCAATCAACACTTTTTTTCCCTCAAAAGCAAATCCATATTTACGGATGTGTTCTGCCGGAATTCCTTTTTCAACCAGGATTTGTTCATATTGCTTTTCCTTAATCTGTTTTAACGCCGCATCTACCGTATCCTGCAGTGTCTTTTCATCTTCCGGGTCATGGACTTTAAACTCCAGGATAATTGCTATGTCCTTGGAATCCTTAGGCTCCAGCATGACATCATAACGTCCATATCCGCTTTCCCGGTTTGAGGTCAGTACATACTTGTCCTGAAGGTCAACTAAAAGCCCAAGCACCAGCCCATGGTAGAAGCGTTCCGGTTCATTTTCGGAGGGACGGCTTCCTGCATCAAAATAACTGGTGGTATTTAATGCCACTTGGTTCATATATATATTCATTTCTTTTAAATTTCCGGACAAGAGCGCCTTGATAAATTGATTGTAGTGAGGTGTATATTCCATAAACCAGTCATCTATCAGCCGTTCAAACATGCACTGTACTTCCAGATTAGTCAATTTTAAGTCATATTCCGGTTTCCTTTTTTTAACATTAAATTCGTAATGCTCAATTTTCAAATATCCGGTTGCCAAAAGAAGGCTCCACAGTGCGCTGTCCTTATATTCCAACTGGTTGAATACGATTTGTTCATCCAGTACGGTATGAAAAGATTTTCCTTTTAAAAGGTCTTCCATTATAATTTTTACATTCTGGTTTCCTTCCCGGATTAGTTTGCCTGTCAAGCTGTTAGAACTTGTGTTTGCCCAGTAAATGCCAATTTTTCTTTTACCCAGAAAATTTAAGATTGACCATGGGTTATAAATATCACTTCTGTTTCCAAAAGTAAAGCCGTCATACCATGTTTTTACTTCGTCTTTATTTGTGAGTCCTAACTCGTCCATACCTTTAAAAACTTCTTCTTCGGTAAATCCAAATACATCTGCATATTTGTCAGAGGTTGTTGTAATAACTTCCAGATTATTCAGATCAGAAAAGATACTTTCTTTGCTTACCCTGGTTATGCCGGTCATGACGGCACGGTCAAGGTATTGATTGGTTTTAAAGGTTGCATTAAATAAATTTCTGGTATAATTTACTATTTCATCCCAGAATCCATAGGAATATGCCTCCTGCATGGGTGTGTCATATTCATCCAGCAGAATAATCACTTTTTTGCCATAATGACGGCTCAAAAATTCAGAAAGCTTATGCAGTGCATAGGTGGCATCGCTTTCGCTCATATAAGGGGTTATCCTATCAAAATACTCCCTATCAACATCGGTAAGCATTTCACTATCTCTTACAAAATGGTATTTTTGATAAACATCCGTGAGTATCTGATTCATTCTTTGTTTAAATCCATCGTAGTTTGTTTCCTTAATTGCTGCAAAGGAAAGGCTGATTACCGGATAAGTTCCCTGCAGACCACGATATTTTTGTTCCTGCCAGATGGCAAGATTTTCAAATAATGTCCCACCTCCGGCATATGTTATAGAAAAGAAGCGTTCCAGCATGCTCATGGTAAGTGTTTTGCCGAAACGTCTGGGGCGGGTGATTAAGGTAACACTGTCTAAGCTTTCCCACCATTCCTTAATGAAATATGTTTTATCAATATAAAAACAGTCTTCTGTTATCATCTGTTCAAAATCCTGAATGCCGATTGCCACGGTTCTTGCCATTTATCACACCTCCGAAATATGCCA